>DAOMGA010000445.1:0-1500 GCA_035430085.1 Pseudomonadales bacterium | reverse complement strand
AAATCTTTTACGAGATTTTCCCACGTGTTCAATTCAGGCTCGTAATAATCCGGCTCAAACTTTTCAACTTTTGCGATGGTGGCTGCAGCGGTGATGGCGGCATCCAGTTCGCCGATATGATCGACCAACCCCAGTGTTTTTGCATGCGCACCTGTCCAGACACGCCCTTGTGCAATGCGATCAATCGCTTCAGGTGAACGTTTGCGACCATCCGCCACCAGCCGTAAAAATTCACCGTAAGTGAATTCAACGCCTTGTTGTAAAACACGGGCAGCGAGTGGGTTCATCGGGCGATCCAGTTGCATGGCATCTGCCAATGCTGCGGTGCTATAACCATCGCTGTGTATGCCGTATTTATTGAGTGTATTTTCCAGTGTGGGGATAACACCGAACACGCCAATTGAGCCGGTGATGGTGGTGGGCGCTGCCCAGATTTCATTGGCGCTGCTGGCAATCCAGTAGCCGCCCGATGCAGCAACGCCGCCCATGGATGCCACTACCGGTTTGCCATCGGCTTGTGCGGCAGCCAGTTCTTCACGGATCAGTTCTGATGCGAAAGCGCTGCCGCCAGGGCTATCAATGCGCAGGACGATAGCGACAACATTGTCATCTTCACGCGCCTTACGGATCAATTCGATCAGTGTTTCAGCACCCACATTGCCTGCCGGTTGGTAACCATCAGTGATCTCTCCACTGGCATGGATAACTGCGATACGTGATGCATTGTTGAGCAATTTTCCAGCTTCCTGACGCGTCATTACGTGGTTGTAGTAAGCGCTGGTATCAATGGTTTCGGCTTCATCCTCTGCGTTGCCACCCAAGGTATTCACCAGTTTTTCAGCCTCGGTACGCGAAGCAATGGCATCGACCAGCCCGTATTTCACCGCGAGTGCAGCAGCGTTGTTACCATTTTCTGCCAGCAGTTGATCTTGTTGGTTGATAAAAATGTTGATGCTGCCCGGTGTCAGTTTGCGGCGCTGTTCTATCGCGTTGCTATAAAACGCCCATTGTTCATCCATCCATTGGCTGAGATTTTCCCGCGCTTCAGGAGACATATCATTGCGAACAAAAGGTTCGACAAACGATTTGAACTGACCGGCGCGAAACACATGCACATTGACGGAAAGATTGTCGAGAAAATCTTTCAGGTAAGTCTGGTACGCGCCGAAGCCGTACAGTTGCAAACTGCCCATCGGATTCAGATAAATTTTGTCTGCCACACTGGCGAGGTAATACTGGCTCTGGCTGTAATTGTCACCGATGGCGATCACAGGTTTGCCACTGGTTTTAAACTGGATAATCGCCTGGGTAATGCTGTCCAGCTTGCTGAGATCGCTGCCTGCTAGCCAATCGGTTTTGATGACAATGCCTTTGATGTGATTGTCATGTTGCGCCCAACGAATGGCGGAAGTCATTTCATGCAAAACACTTTCTAGTGGCTGCTCATCGCTGGGTTGCATGATTTTACTGAAAGGTGCTTCATATGTGCGTTGTTCAACA
>DAOMGA010000444.1:0-1514 GCA_035430085.1 Pseudomonadales bacterium | reverse complement strand
CCAGCAGCGTAGAACCACTATCACCCATAAAAATCCTGGCGGGTGGAAGATTGAAGCAGAGAAATCCCGCCGCGCCCGCCACAATTAACCCGCATAACGCGGCAAAAGGTGTATGCCCTTGCAACAAACCTACAATTGCCAATGTTCCGAAACCCGTTACAGCCATACACGCAGCGAGGCCATCCATACCATCCATAAAATTATAGAGATTGATACCCCAGATCAGCACAAGCAGCCCCAGTAAAGGCCACAGCCAGTAAACAGCGTCAGAGGAAAAATACAGTCCGCCGCCCCAAATGGAAAGGATGCCCACCACACATTGCGCGAGCAACTTCACCAAGGGGGACAGAGCCGTTTTATCATCCAATATCGCGATGAACCATAACGCCGCTGCAGAAAGCATCCAATACATTCCCGGCAATGAACCTAATACAGCTCCCGAAAAATAGATTCCAACAGCAATACTGCTCCAGATAGCCACCCCACCCAATCTGGGAATCGGATAATGATGTAGCGATCTTTCACCAGGCTCGTCCATCCAGCCATTAAATTGTTGGCGCACCAGCCAATAACAGGAAAGCGCAGAAAGGATAAAGACCACGACTAACATGACGGCAATATTCATCATGCAGTTTCCAGACATGTAGCTACCACGGCATCAACCTCAGCATAAAACGTTGTGGATGGCTCCCAACCTAGTCGACATAGTTTGCTTGAAGAATACGCAGCAGCACCTGTCAACGCTTCCATAGCTTGACTGGTCACCGGACAACCAGCCCATAATCGGCTCAGCACATCGCCAGTACGCCCAAAAAATTTCAGCATGTCCACAGGTACCGTGTAACCTGGTGCGGCTTTACCTAATGACTGCAATATCGCTTTATAAATTGCATTAGCAGTATATCGCTCTCCATCTGAAACAATGAGAGGACTCCGGTTTGCATCAGGGTGTATAGCAGCAAGTAACAACGCACTAGCAACATCAATAGCTGCCACCATGGATCGTTCAGCTCCTGTTTCAGGTAACGGAGGGAAAAAGCCTCTGTTGATCTGCTGAATCATACGCTGCAGATTACCTTTTACTCCGCACCCATAAACAAGACACGGCCTGAGGATTGCGATATGCGGAATACTCACTTCTTCCAACAAACGCTGCTCAGTCATTCGTTTCCAGTAGCCATAGGCATCATCCGGCCACTGGCTCCACGTTTCATCGCGCTTTATAACGCCAGGTGGCGCCATCGCTTTTGTCGAACTGACGTAAACAAATCGTGTAACACCGGCTTTCTGAGCCTCTAAGGCTAATTTGATCGTCGCATTACAATCGTCCTGATATTGCGCATAGGTTTTTCTTGCATGAGCAATATTAGCCAAATGGAATACGGTATCGACATCCATTAATGCTGCTTCGTATGGCATATGGTTTTCTAGCAGATCACCGATCAGCGTTTCTATCGGAGACATCATTAACTGCGGTTTACGCAGCAATGCTCTCACGGCAACTTTTTGCAACA
>DAOMGA010000443.1:0-1517 GCA_035430085.1 Pseudomonadales bacterium | reverse complement strand
AGGTCTGCTTGATATATATCAGGGTTAGCCAGTTTCATTTCAATTTCAGACAATCGCAACTGCTGCTCGGCCATCGTCTTTTCCAGTTTTTCAATCTGTTTTTTCAGTGGCGCCATCAGCTGACGAATCTGCGCCGCCTGCTGTCGCTGAACTTTTTTATCCACAGTCAGAGCCGATACTGCAGTACCCTGACCGGCTGACGTCACTGCTACAACCGGTATTTTACTCAGCTGGTGATAATCATCCAGCGAACCATCAAACACATCGACTTTGCCATCATGTACACGCCAGAATTCATCCACCGTGTTGCGCAACAAATGACGATCATGCGAAATCACGACCAGCGCCCCTTCGTAACTCATCAACGCTTCCGTGAGCGCTTCACGCATTTCCAGATCCAGATGGTTAGTCGGCTCATCCAGCAATAACAGATTGGGACGCTGCCACACTACCATAGCCAACGCCAATCTGGCTTTTTCACCGCCTGAAAATGGCTCGATCGGTTCGAGTGCCTTGTCACCATGAAAATCAAATCCGCCCAGAAAGTTGCGGATCACTTGTTCGGTCACCGTCGGCGACAATCGCTGTATATGCAGCAATGCACTGGCATGGATATCGAGCGCTTCCAGCTGATGCTGCGCAAAATAACCTACCGCCAGATGCTCTCCCGCCACTCGTTCACCAGCCTGCAGGGGCAAGTCTCCCACCAATGCCTTGATCAAGGTGGATTTACCCGCGCCATTCACGCCCAGCAGACCGATACGATCGCCCGGCTGCAGATTGATATTCACTTTATCCAGCAATGGAACATCAACGTAGCCAATTGTCGCACCTCGTAATACCAACAACGGTGATGATATTTTCTCACTATCCCGAAAGTTGAAATGGAACGGCGAATCTACATGCGCGAGACTGATCTGCTCCATGCGTTCCAGCTCTTTTAAACGACTCTGCGCCTGTTTCGCTTTGGTCGCTTTTGCACGAAAACGACGAACAAAATCCTCAATCTCGGCAATGCGGCGCTGTTGCTTCTCGTATCCGGCCTGCTGTTCGGACAACCGCAGCGCACGCAAACGTTCAAACGCAGAATAATTGCCGCGATAAGCATTCAGTTGCGAGTTTTCAATATGCACAATTTCATCGACAACGTTATCCAGAAAATCACGATCGTGCGAAATAATCAGCAAGGTGCCGGGATAGGATTTCAACCACTGTTCCAGCCACAGCGTTGCATCCATATCCAGATGGTTTGTCGGTTCATCCAACAGCAATAAATCAGAGCGGGCAATCAATGCTTGCGCAAGATTCAGCCGGATGCGCCAACCACCCGAAAAACTGTTTACAGGTAGATGGCATTGCGACTGCACGAAACCAAGACCATGCAATAATTGTTCGGCACGGTATTCAGCATCATAGCCATGCAGTGTTTCCAGCTCAGCATACATTTGTGCAAGACGATTGTTATCGTGCTCTGCATCCGCTAAAGCAATCGCCTGTTGCACACGTCGCAATTCAGT
>DAOMGA010000442.1:0-1566 GCA_035430085.1 Pseudomonadales bacterium | reverse complement strand
TACTTCTGCGAAGGCAGCCCCGCGAAATGAATACACCCAATGACATCAAGTATCTCGCCACCCACCAGTGGGGGCGTCTGGAAGGCGATGGCACGGTCACGGTCGGTATTACGGACTACGCCCAGAGCCAGTTGGGTGACGTGGTGTTTGTTGATCTGCCTGCCGTCGGTTCTGAACTGGTGCAGGCGGGCGAGGCGGGAGTCATCGAATCGGTCAAAACGGCATCGGATCTGTTTGCGCCGGTGTCGGGCAGGGTTATCCAGCTCAACCCGGCGCTTGAAGATACCCCGGAAATTGTTAACGATTCCCCCTACGACAAGGGCTGGTTATTCCGGGTGCAACCGGACGATGTGACTGCTGAATGGAACGAACTGCTGGATGCAGAGGGCTATCAGCAGGCCGTCGCGGCGGAAGATTGAGCTGCCAGAATTGAACTTGCGCGGCTTTAGCCACTCCAAGAGCACAGTGTTAGAAAAGTACCAGTGTTAGACTGATTCCCCCAATGGAGGATGATATATGAGCAAGGCTCTGATCCCAGCCCAGGTACTGGCGCCCAGCATGGGCTTGACCAGCTACTCACAGGCGATCAATGGCATACCGATCCTGACAGCCGACGAAGAACGTAAGCTGGCTGAAGATTTGTATTACCGCGAAGATCTGGAAGCTGCCCGTCAGCTGGTCATGTCGCACCTGCGTTTTGTCATGCACATCGCGCGCAGCTACAGCGGTTATGGTCTGCCGCAGGCGGATCTGGTGCAGGAAGGCAATATCGGTTTGATGAAAGCGGTCAAACGCTTCAATCCTGAAAAAGGTGTGCGCCTGATTTCTTTTGCGGTGCACTGGATCAAGGCCGAGATTCACGAATATATTTTGCGCAACTGGCGCATCGTCAAAATTGCGACTACCAAGTCGCAGCGCAAACTGTTTTTCAATTTACGCAGCGCCAAGAAAAGCCTCGCCTGGTTATCCAATGAGGAAGTGCACGCCGTGGCGAAAGACCTCGGTGTAGCAGTGAGCGATGTGCGTGAAATGGAAGGGCGTTTGTCCGGCTACGATGCCTCATTTGATGCGAGTGCCGATGACGATGATGATCAGGCATTTGTGGTGCCAGCGAGTTATCTGGAAGCGCAGGATAGTGATCCCGCCTTACAACTGGAAAACGATAACTGGGAGGCTGTCAGCACGCATCAATTAGCGGCGGCGATGGAAACACTGGATGCGCGCAGTCGTGACATTCTGCAACAGCGCTGGTTGAATGATAACAAGGCGACGTTGCACGATATGGCAGCCCATTACAATGTATCGGCTGAGCGTATCCGTCAGCTGGAACAGAATGCGATGAAGAAATTGCGCGAAGCGATGGATTTGTAAACCGGGTAATTTATAAATAAAAAAAGCGCCTCAGGGCGCTTTTTTTATGGATTCAATCAGAGTGCAGAGTTTTTGTAGCGCGCCGCGATTATTGTCTGCCACTTGTTTTGCCCGTTCACCAAAGCCCTTGCGCAAGTTGGCATCACTCAGCCAATGCACAACGGTTTCTGAAATTGCTTCAGTGGTATTTGCAAT
>DAOMGA010000441.1:0-1591 GCA_035430085.1 Pseudomonadales bacterium | reverse complement strand
GTGATGTGGAATGGAAAAGCAAGCTATCAGCGACAGCAACTGTCATTGCACAAACCGAAGGAAACCTCGGCCAGCGCATCAATGCGATTGATGAGAAACTGCGCAGCGACGGACACCAGAAAATCATCTACATCGGCAGCGACTGTCCGTTACTCTCAAAAGAGGATTTCCAGCAAGCCAGCACAGCACTCTCGGAACACGATACGATTTTCATGCCCGCAGAAGATGGCGGCGTGGTATTGATGGCTTCCCGCTTGCCCTGGCCCGATCTGGCCGAACTGCCGTGGAGCGTCAACACGCTGGGTAATGCACTGGAACAACGCTGCTTACAAGCCGGGCATAGCATTTCAACTTTTGGATTAAAAACGGATCTTGATACCCGTCGTGATGCGCAATCCCTGTATTGGCAGCTCGCCATGGATAAAAGGCCTACCCGCGTATGGTTGCGTGAGTGCATCAAGGCATTCATCAAACCCTCGCTCAGCATCATTATTCCCTGCTACAAGGATGAATCATCGCTGGAAAAATTATTGTCCGATCTGGAAACCAGCACTGCGACGCCCGATGAAATCATAGTCATTGATGCTGCCAATAATTTTGAATGTCACCGGATATGCCAAGCGAGCAGCGCTGCAAAAACCGTGCGCTGGATTTCATCTAGCCCCTGCCGCGGCAGACAACTGCGTGAAGGCGCCGAGCACGCAACCGGCGACATACTCTGGTTTCTCCATGCGGATGCACGCATAGATCCGCACGCCACACACGATATTCTGGAATCAGTGTCGCAAGGCACTGTTGCCGGGTACTTTACATTTCATTTCGATAACAGTGCATTCAACAATAGAAAACCGTGGATGGCAGCAATCGTCGAAAGCCTCACACGCTGGCGCAATACCTGGGGAGCCATTTATGGCGATCAGGGCATATTCATCACCCGGCAAGCCTACTATCAACACGGCGGGCATTCTCCGGAACCGCTGTTTGAAGAAATCCGCTTGATCCGCCAGTTGCGGCGACATGCCAACCTGGTTGCCATACCACAAGGACTGACGGTCAATCCACGGCGCTGGCAACGAGACGGCTGGCTGTATCGCTCTTTGCGAAACCGCTTGTTTGCATTGCTGCACGCACTGGGTGTTTCACCCATCACCCTGGCTGCCCGCTATCACTCACTCAAACGCAGGAGAGAAAACCATGCATGAGGATGTCAAACAGTATTACGGCAAAACCCTGCAAGGATCAGCCGATCTCAAAACCAATGCTTGTTGTACCGATGCAGGACTCCCGGATTATGTGAAGCCCATACTCGCGCAATTGCATGATGATGTGCTGACACGGTATTACGGTTGCGGACTGATCCTGCCAGAACAACTGCAAGGGCTCACCGTGCTGGATCTCGGTTGCGGTGCAGGCCGGGATGTCTATGTCCTGTCTCACCTGGTAGGCGAAAGCGGCTCTGTCATCGGCGTGGATATGACAGAAGAACAGTTGGCCGTTGCTAGAGAGCATCGCGACTATCACCGCAAACTGTTTGGACATGATCACAGTAACGTGCGTTTTTTACACGGCTATATTGAAAAACTGGATGCGC
>DAOMGA010000440.1:0-1592 GCA_035430085.1 Pseudomonadales bacterium | reverse complement strand
AACACCAGCATTTAACATGTGATTTCAGTGCGGATAATATTCCGACAAGATCCTTGTCACCCATGGCGGAAAAAACTGCCGTCACAGGCACCATTTTTTTTTGGTCAAGTCTGTCCGCCAAAAATCGCGCACCCGCTTCGTTATGCGCCACATCCAGAATCCAGTCGCGACTGTGCGCTTGGATCTGCTGCATACGTCCAGCCAGCGCAATGTCGGACAATGCCTGCGAAAACCCGGAGGCATCCCAAACACCCAACCAAGCCAACACCTGTAACGCACAGGCAACACTGGGCAAAGGCAACTGCGGCAAGCGCGACATCAATGAAACATTATCGCCACACTCATTCAGTCCGTGCCATAAAAATCCGTCTTTGCCTGTAGAACAGGAAAATTGCCGCGTTACTTGCCTCAATTCTACGTCCAAAGCATCAATCTGCTGACGGATACTGGCTGGCATATCGACCTCACCATAAACCAGCTTGCCATTTTTTCGCAAAATACCTGCTTTTTCTGCGCCAATTTTCTCGCGCGTATCACCCAGCCAATCAACATGGTCCAGCGCAATATTGGTAATCACTGCGATATCAGCATCTAGAAGATTGGCGGCATCCAGCCTGCCACCCAATCCGACTTCCAGTATTTGTAAATTCACCGCGTAACGCCGGAACAACCAGAATGCTGCCAGCGCATTAAATTCAAAATACGTGAGACTGATATCGCCACGCGCAGCATCAATAGCTTCAAATGCAGCACACAAATCAGCATCCGATACTTCTTCATTGTTGATACGGATGCGTTCGTTGTAACGAAACAGATGCGGTGAAGTAAAACTACCGACGCGTTTACCTGCACAACTCGCCAACACAGCCAGCGCAGTAACGCAGGAACCTTTACCATTCGTGCCAGCCACAGTAATTGTTGTCGGCTGATGTGAAGCGAATCCATCGCCAAATAAAACACTGGCGACAGCGCGAATTCGATCAAGCCCTAGATCAATAACAGAGGGATGCAGCGTTTCCTGCCACTGCAACCAGGTCTGTAGAGAGGATTCCTTTAGCAAAGATGGGCGTGCTGTCACTCGCCAATAACCAGCGAAGGCTGTCGCATCAGTTTCGCAAGAATGCTGGATAACTTATCGCGCATATCCTTGCGATGAATAATCATATCAATCGCACCATGATCCAGTAAAAACTCGCTGCGCTGGAAACCTTTGGGCAATTTTTGCCGAATGGTTTGCTCGATAATACCGGGACCAGCAAAACCTGCGCGCGCGCCCGGTTCAGCAATATTCAAGTCACCCAACAACGCGAGACTGGCGGATACACCGCCGTAAACCGGATCAGTCATCACCGAGATATACGGCACACCGCGCTGCTTCAACCGCTCGATCACAGCACTGGTTTTTGCCATTTGCATCAGGGAGATCAACGCTTCCTGCATGCGGGCACCGCCCGTAGCTGAAAAGCAGATAAAAGGAATATTTTCTTTTAATGCCAATGTGGCGGCACGGGTAAATTTTTCTCCCACCGCATAACCCATAGAGCCGCCATGAAAAGCAAATTCAAACGCGCAAACAATAACGGGCAAACCAT
>DAOMGA010000439.1:0-1595 GCA_035430085.1 Pseudomonadales bacterium | reverse complement strand
GGCACATTGATATCCGGTTTTTTCAGTTTCACGCCAGCAGAAGGGCAGTGCTGAGTCAGGCCGCCACCGATGTAACGTTCAATGTCCGCAGACTGGAAGGTATGATTGCCCAGGCGACGACACGATACACGGAATGTTTTGCCAGCGAGCAGCTCGCCGTATACCGCTCTGGTATGGGCGAAAATTCCATCCCAATCTACTTGCGGCGTTTCGTCTGCTGCATGATCGAGATACAGGGGGAATTCATGCACGCATTGAAAGTGGCTGATACCGGGTGTGCGCTTCAGCAGATCGACAATCTGTGCCTGCGTGGCGTTATCGGCCTGGCTGGTGATACCGATGTAGTCCCAGTTGCGATCCATCACTACGTCCGGGTCCAGCGGCTTGATCAGCGTGCGCAGGTTATCGCGCAACATGCGCACCATACGCTGGCGCACAGGTCGGCTCTTGATCGTGATTTCGGCAAAGAGTTTGATGGTGTATTGCATGGGAAGAAATCTGGGCTAGTGGTGCGGCATTATAGACAGCCTGTCTGATGGATGGCAGAAAGACAGCTGCGATTACATACGCCCTATTTCAGGGCGGATTTTCTATTTCTGACCCAAAATAGTGCGCTATTGTGTCAGCTTGTGGTGAAGGGTGCGGTAATCGCCTGAAAGACGCCGCTTTTTTTAAATGCATAAATGGCATATATTTTGCCCCCTCTTGCTAGTCCCATCCCTAAATAACTTTCTATCAACAGCAAGTGACACACCGTTCCTTTGGAGGAAACCATGTCAGAGAAAACTCTGAAACTGATTAAAGAACATGAAGTGAAGTGGCTCGATTTCCGTTTCACTGACACCAAGGGTAAAGAGCAACACGTGACTTACCCTGCCAAAGGCGTTGATGCCAGCCTGTTTGAAGATGGCAAGATGTTCGACGGTTCCTCTATTGCCGGCTGGAAAGGCATCAATGAATCCGACATGATCCTGATGCCAGACGACAGCACGGCGGTGCTGGATCCTTTCTTCGAAGAGCCAACGCTCATCTTGCGCTGCTCTGTCGTCGACCCGATCACACGTCAGGGTTATAACCGCGATCCGCGTTCTGTTGCTACCCGTGCTGAAGAATACCTGCGCTCGGTGTATGGTGCTGACGCATACGCCATCATGGGTCCTGAGCCTGAATTCTTTATTTTTGACGACGTGAAGTGGAACGTCGGCATGTCTGGTTGTAGCGTCAAGATCAACTCTGAAGAAGCTGCATGGGCGTCGGGTGAGACATTTGAGGCCGGTAACACAGGTCACCGACCCGGCGTTAAAGGTGGTTATTTCCCCGTGCCGCCGGTTGATTCATTGCACGAAATCCGTGGCGCTATGTGTAATGCCATGGAGCAGATGGGTCTGGCGCTGGAAGTGCATCACCACGAAGTAGCGACTGCTGGACAGTGCGAAATCGGCGTCGGCGGCAACACGCTGGTGAAAAAAGCGGACGAAGTACAGATCCTGAAGTACTGTGTACACAACGTAGCGCACGCCTACGGCAAAACAGCTACTTTTATGCCTAAGCCTATCGTTGGGGACAATGGTTCTGGTATGCACGTGCACCAGTCC
>DAOMGA010000438.1:0-1598 GCA_035430085.1 Pseudomonadales bacterium | reverse complement strand
GGATTTGATTCCCCTGGTGCTGTTACTGCCTTTCCTATTAGCGCCAGACCTCGTTATATCAGGCGCAGAACGCATCAGGGCTAGCTGCGAATTATTAATCATCCTCCTGACCATGCTGGTAGTGCGCACCGCGTTTGAAGACGGTATTGAACTGCTGGATTGGCGTAGCAACAGCCCCAGCATGACACTGCAACCGTTTTATAGCCTCTCGCAGATGTATCCCGATCTCCACCCCAAAGACAGCTCCAGCCACAGTTTTCCGGGTGATCACGCCGGCGTACTGATGGTAGTTGCCGGTTTTCTCTTGCTCCAGCGTGTGAATCGCTGGAGCCTGTTGGCGAGCGGCATTGCTGCTGTTTTTTTCCTGCCGCGACTGTTTTCCGGCGCGCATTGGTTCAGCGATGTGATAGTGGGCGGTGGATTTATTGCCAGCATGTCAATTGCATTGGGATATTTTGTCAGACACCCGCGAAACTGGGCACATGCGTTATCCCAACGGATTTATCAACACAAACTGACACCGGGATGGTTGCGCTAATGAATCGCGAAAACACTGTCTCCCTGATCAAACGCCTTATCGATCGCTTCGAGAGCAATACCACGGACGAAGCACCGGATATGATGACCGAATCGGTCTCTGATTTTCTTTGCCCAGAACGTTTTGAAAAAGAGAGAAAACAATTTTTTCTTGATTCACCACAAGTGATCGGCTTTGCTGGTGAAGTCAGTGAACCCGGCAGTTTTATCACAGCAGAAGCCATGGGTATTCCCGTGGTGGTGACACGTGACAACGATGGAAAATTACATGCTTTTATAAACGCCTGCGCGCATCGCGGCGCAAAAGTGGCGCACGGTTGCGGCAATAAGCAACGGCTGACCTGCAAATTTCACGGATGGACTTACAGTCTGGATGGCAGCTTTTATGGTCGCCCACAAGATCAATGTTTTGATACAGCTGAAAAAAACTGCGGTTTAAAACAGCTACCAGTTTCTGATCGTTCTGGCCTGATCGTCATTGGTCTGAATCCAGATATGCAACAAGCATTGGTCGACAATCATCTAGCTGATATTCAGGATCAATTTTCCGGCTTCGGTTTTCATGCCATGCATACATTGGAAACACGGCGCTTTGAAGTCAAAGCCAACTGGAAAATTATCGCTGCACTGAGTTACGAAAGTTATCACTTTGCCACACTGCACCGCGACACCGTTGCGCAATGGCTACGCCCCAATGCGGTTTACGATACGTTTAACAACAAGCACAGCCGCTGGGCTTTCGCCATGAAAGGCACGGAGAAGCTGAAAGACAAAGAGATATCGCAATGGCCGGATGCCGTTCCCGGCGCTGTCAGTCATGCCTTGTTTCCCGGCACCGTGGTGATTACCAATCCGGAAGACGCGCAGATTATCCGCACAGAACCCGGCAACAGCGTAGGCACATCTATCGTGTATTACAGCGGCGTGTGCCGGCACAAAGAAAAGATGGAAGCCTCACGCGCTGCCTATGATTTTGGCGGCCAGGCATTCGAGCATGAAGATTTGCCAGCGGCTATCGAGTGTCAACAAGGCCTGACGGCTGGCCGGGATACCATCTACAT
>DAOMGA010000437.1:0-1615 GCA_035430085.1 Pseudomonadales bacterium | reverse complement strand
AACTTTCAATGTAGAGCTGGATATTGCCAAGCATGAAGTGCTGGCGATGATAGGTCCGTCGGGCTGTGGAAAGTCCACGCTATTGCGTTGCCTCAATCGCATGAATGACACGATTGTCGGTTGCCGCGTAGAAGGCGATATTTCGCTGGAAAAAGAAAATATTTATGGTGGTATGGATGTAGTGCCGTTGCGCGCACGCGTTGGTATGGTGTTCCAGAAGCCCAATCCGTTTCCCAAATCCATTTATGACAACGTGGCTTATGGGCCGCGCATTCATGGCTTGGCGCATCGCCGTGTCGAGTTTGATGAAATAGTTGAAACCAGTTTGCGTCGCGCCGGCTTGTGGGAAGAAGCCAAAGATCGTCTCGATCAGCCTGGCACGGGATTATCGGGTGGTCAGCAACAGCGTTTGTGTATTGCGCGCACCATTGCGGTGAATCCGGAAGTGATCCTGATGGATGAGCCGTGTTCTGCGCTGGATCCGATAGCCACAGCAAAAATTGAAGAGCTGATTGCCGAACTGTCAGAAAATTATACCATCGCTATCGTTACGCACTCCATGCAGCAAGCAGCGCGTGTTTCACAGCGCACAGCGTATTTCCATCTGGGTCGCTTGATTGAAGTGAATGATACCGAACGGGTTTTTACTAATCCGCAACACAAACTGACAGAAGCGTATATCACTGGCCGTTTCGGTTAAGGAGAGAAATATGGACAACCTGAATTTTGATCAGCACATCTCCCGTCAGTTCAATTCCGACCTGGAAGCGCTTAAAGCACATTTGCTGCAAATGGGCGGTGTGGTTGAACAGCAACTCGCAGATTGTGTAGAAAGCCTCGAAGATGCTGACAGTGGTCTGGCGCAAAAAGTATTAGCGGCAGAAGTGCACAGTAATAATTTTGAAATCAGTATCGATGAAGAATGCACACGTATTCTGGCGCGCCGTCAGCCGGCAGCCAGTGACTTGCGCATGGTGCTGGCGGTGGCAAAAATTGTGCGTGATCTGGAGCGCATTGGGGATGAATCGGCAAAAATTGCCAAGAT
The DNA here is from genome assembly GCA_035430085.1 of Pseudomonadales bacterium. Classification (GTDB taxonomy): domain Bacteria; phylum Pseudomonadota; class Gammaproteobacteria; order Pseudomonadales; family UBA7239; genus UBA7239. The sequence continues at coordinate 570 of DAOMGA010000437.1, read as the reverse complement.
GGCGATTATTTTGTCGGAGCAGGAAAACTCGCCTCGTGGCTATGTCGAGATACGTCATATAGGCAGCCATGTTTGTCATATGGTGCGCGATTCACTCACTGCATTTGCGCGTTACGATGCCGAGCTGGCATTAGCGGTGGCGCGTGAAGATAAAGAAGTGGACAAGGAATACAGTTCGGCTATGCGTGAAATGATTACCTTTATGATGGAAGATCCGCGCACTATTTCACGCGTTTTGAATATACTGTGGGCACTGCGTTCACTGGAGCGCATCGGCGACCATGCTCGCAATATTGCTGAGCAGGTTATCTATCTGGTGAAAGGAAAAGATGCGCGTCACCTGAGTTTGCCGGAAATGGAAAAGCTCGTACAAGAGTGACCGTCTTGTAATAAAGGTAAAAGTTAATATGAATTACTGGCTGATGAAGTCCGAGCCGGACACATTCGGTATCGATCATTTGCAAAAACGCCCGAAACAGACCGAGCCATGGGATGGGGTGCGTAATTATCAGGCGCGCAACATGATGCGAGACGATATGAAGGTAGGTGACAAGGTTTTTTTCTACCATT
>DAOMGA010000436.1:0-1617 GCA_035430085.1 Pseudomonadales bacterium | reverse complement strand
AGGCGCTGCCAATGAATCCACCTTCTACTGTCACTTCTGCCATAACAGTGGGATTACCACGTGAATCCAGCACTTCAAAAGCTTTGATATCAATAATTTTTTTCATCGGGGAAATTTCCTCAATTATTTTTTAAACATCAGTTCTTTTTAAACAATCGCTCTTCTTAAACAATCGTCAAAACAGGTAAATTTTTGACCAGATCATCAACAGCTTTCATCTGACCGAGAAATGTTTCCAGTTTATCCAGCGGCAAGGCGCAAGGACCATCGCATTTAGCTTTGTCCGGATCAGGATGCGCTTCAAGAAATAAACCGGCGATACCTTGCGACATACCAGCGCGCCCCAATTCAACCACTTGCTGGCGACGACCACCAGCTGAATCACTGCGGCCACCCGGCATTTGCAAGCTGTGCGTGACATCAAAAATTACAGGATAGCCCATCTGTTTCATGATGCCGAAACCGAGCATGTCTACCACCAGATTGTTGTAACCAAAACTGGAGCCGCGCTCACACAACATCAGGCGATCATTTCCTGCTTCATTGCATTTCTGCAAGATGTGTCGCATTTCATGCGGCGCCAGAAACTGGGCTTTCTTGATATTGATCGCCGCTTTTGTCTTTGCCATTGCCACTACCAAATCAGTCTGGCGCGACAAAAAAGCCGGCAGCTGAATGACATCACACACTTCTGCTGCTGGCGCACATTGCGCCGGCTCATGGACATCGGTGATAACCGGCACACCAAACGTATTTTTAATTTCCTGAAAAATCTTCAGACCTTCGTCCAGACCAGGGCCGCGAAATGAAAACATCGATGAGCGATTGGCTTTATCAAACGACGCTTTGAACACATATGGAATGCCAAGTTTTTGTGTAGCCTTGACATAGCTTTCGGCAACTTGCATCGCAAGGTCACGCGACTCCAACACATTCATGCCGCCGAATAAAACGAAGGGCTTACCATTGCTGACATCAATGCCATTGCCTACCGTAATTGTCTTTTGCGTATTCATACAATCTGTCATGCTATTTTTTACTGTGCGCAAGTGCTGCTTCAATGTAACAGCGAAACAAAGGGTGACCATCACGTGGCGTGGAGGTAAATTCCGGGTGGAATTGGCACGCGACAAACCATGGATGCTCTGGAATCTCGATCATTTCCACTAGCGTACGATCTTCCGATAAACCACCGAAACGCATACCGGCTTGTTTCAGTTTTTCTACGTAATTATTGTTCACCTCGTAGCGATGGCGATGGCGCTCACGAATCTGACCTGCGCCATAAACTTTGTGTGCCAATGAACCTTCAACCAAATGACACACTTGCGCGCCAAGACGCATCGTGCCTCCCAGGTCGGAGTTTTCATTGCGCTGCTCCACCATACCGGATGCATCTTTCCATTCGGTGATCAAACCGATGACGGAATCCGGTGTGTGTTTATCAAACTCGGTACTATTCGCTTTTGCCAGACCCAATACATTGCGCGCGTATTCGATAACAGCGACCTGCATGCCAAGGCAAATACCGAGATAGGGAATTTTGCGCGTGCGGGCGAAGTTGACCGTCAGGATTTTGCCTTCCACGCCGCGAATACCAAAACCACCGGGAACAAG
>DAOMGA010000435.1:0-1625 GCA_035430085.1 Pseudomonadales bacterium | reverse complement strand
GTTATCTGTCTGGAAAACTCTTCGTTTCTTTCAAGGTAACCCGAAACCGTTTCAGCAAAGAATTGAGCGCCTTTTTTGTTCCAGTGTGAATCTTCCTTGAAGTTCAATGGAAACTGGTCTGTTTTTTTAAAATCATCCAGCAGCGTAATTATGGGGAAAGGCGCAGCACTTTTCTTGCTGTCAAAGTAACGGAAGTTTTCCAGCGCGTAAGGCCCCATGACATCGAAACCGCCGGTTTCCCAAGTGCCAGGCGATTCCTTATCGGTGTATTGCCAGTGGCGCGGCGGCACCAGGGCGATGAACGGTGCATGCAGGGTATCCAGGCAATAGGTGTTGATTTGCAGCAGGGTGGCGTAGATATCGTCAAACAGGCTGAGTGATTTCTCCAGTGGTTGTCTGGCAACAAAATAACCGCCATCGCCCGCATAGCCCCAGACTGTTGTATGCCAATCAACAACAGGCTCCAGCACTTCCATGATGCGTTTTATGAAATAGGCCGTTCTGGGGTATTGCTTGATATAACGGTAGTCGCCGCGTTCTTCCAGTATCGATTTATAGAACCACTCGTCGCGGTAATCCGACATATCGATAGCCAGTAACACCAGATCCGGTTTGTATTTTGCACCCATTTCCTGCAGCAAGCGGTAAGACAGGTAGGGCGAGCTGGATGTCCAGCCGAAATTAATAACGTTGATATCGTTGCGCTGGTATTTTTCCCGCAAGTGTTTTTCCAGTTGTGCCGGCGGCGAAAATTCAGGTGCCATCAGGAAGCCGTAGATAAACGAATCACCAAGAAAGATAATATTGAAATCGTCTTCATGGATAGTGCTGGCTTCATGCACAGAGCGGATGTTATCGCTATTCAATCCATTAAAATGTTTGTCGTCCTGTTGCATGCGGTGATCAGGATTGGCGACCAGTTTGGCAAACATTTCCGCCTGGAATGATAATGACAGTAAGCCGTAGAGTGCGCCGCCTGTTGTCAGGAGCAGCACGAGTGCGTAAATCACCCGTGCAGGTTTCTGGCGAAAGTAGTTGAGTAGTCGAAAATAGTTGGACGGTTTTTGCATGGCAGCCTTTATTTCTGGTTCTGGCGAACCACTTCAAACAAGCAGACGCCAGTAGCAACGGAGACATTCAGGCTGCTGGTTTCGCCCAGCATGGGAATCGCAATCAGTTCGTCGCAATTTTCTTTTGTCAGTCGGCGCATGCCGCTGCCTTCTGCGCCCATCACCAGCGCCATAGGCGTTTTCAATTTGGCTTGATACAGCGTTTCTGTCGCTTCACCCGCTGTGCCAATCACCCACACGCCATGTTGTTGCAATTGTTTAATCGCACGCGATAGATTGGTCACCACCACCAATGGCACCAGATCAGCGGCACCAGCTGCCACTTTGCGCGCCGTGCTGGTCATGCTCGCAGAGTTATCGCGTGGAATCACCACGGCGTGTACGCCAGCGGCTTCTGCCGTGCGCATACAAGCGCCGAGGTTGTGGGGGTCAGTGACGCCATCCAGTACCAGCACAAACAATTTGTTGTTGTGACGTTCTGCGAGTGTGTCGAGAAAACCCTCGTCGTATTGTTCGCCGGGTCTGCATTCAGCAATCATGCCTTGATGGTTGCCG
>DAOMGA010000434.1:0-1634 GCA_035430085.1 Pseudomonadales bacterium | reverse complement strand
TATGGGGTGCAATAAAGCGTTTTCCCGAGATCGAGGTGAACCCGCCAGAAAATTGGCATCGCGACGATCCATCAAGCCATCTGCCACCAAATCATCCAGGGTGTTGCGCAAATCCAGCATGCGCTCCGGTGGTCTGGCTTTGGCTGTGCTACTCATGGAAAACTCCTCTCATGAAAAACTCCTCGGGCGTTCTGGACGATTGTAGCCTTAAAAAACCGGCGCAAACAAAAACGCCCCGTTTCCGGGGCGTTGATGGCAATGTTGAGAACGGTAGCTGTAGGAGACTACTTGCCCACCTTGCTCAGCATGTAGTCCACTGCGCCTTTCAGTTCATCATCTGAACAAGCAAAACACAGACCTTTGGCAGGCATGCCGTTAAATCCACCGATCGCGCTCTTGTAAAGACCGTCTTTTTTCCTGGCGTCGAGGCGAGGCTGCCATGCAGCAGCATCACCCACTTTCGGGGCTCCAGCAGCGCCAGTAGAGTGGCAACTGGTACATGCAGTATTGAATACCTGCTCGCCGGTCTTGGCGCCACCGCCAGCACTAGCCGCTGCAGCCGATGCGCAAGGCTGCCCTTGCAGACACTCCTGTCCTACTGGCGCCGTGTTTACTGCTGCGCTGTCTTCAGCCTGAGCCGAAAATATACCGGTCATCGCAACACTGGCGACCAGAATAGAAAGGGTTTTAGTCAATAGTTTCACGGGACTCTCCTATGGCAGGCTGTAAGTCGGGCAATTATAGCCTTCATCGGTCTTCAAAGAATGATTTCACGCTATCGAACCATGAAGATTTTTTGGGGGAATTATCTTCGCCCTCAGTACTAGCCTGAAACTGCCGCAAGATCTCTTTTTGCTGCTTGTTGAGTTTGACAGGGGTTTCAACCGCCACTTTACAGATCAGATCACCAGCAGCACCGCCGCGAACAGGCACGACACCTTTGCCACGCAAACGGAACAATTTGCCCGTCTGGGTTTCTTCCGGCACTTTCAACATAACCTTGCCATCCAGCGTCGGCACTTCAATCTCGCCACCCAGCGCGGCATCGACAAAGCTGATGGGCACTTCACAATAGAGATTCTTGCCTTCACGCTCGAAAATCTTGTGGGGACGCACAGCAATCTGCACGTACAGATCCCCGCTCGGACCGCCCGCTGTACCCGCTTCACCTTCACCCGCCAGACGAATGCGATCACCGTTATCCACGCCGGGCGGGATTTTTACTGACAGTGTTTTCTCTTCTTCCAAACGCCCATTGCCACGACAGGTCGTGCACGGGTCACTGATTGTCGTGCCGCGACCACGGCAAGCCGGACAGGTTTGCTGCACAGCAAAAAAGCCTTGTTGCATACGCACCTGACCGGCGCCGCCACAAGTATTACAACTGACAGGCTTGGAGCCAGGTTTGGCGCCGCTGCCATCACACGGTTTACACGCCACCAGTGTCGGGATGCGAATTTTGGTCGTCGTACCGTGTACCGCTTCTTCCAGATTCACTTCCAGGTTGTAACGCAGATCTGATCCGCGTTGCGGACCTCCACGTGGTCGCCCGCGACCACCGCCACCAAAAATATCACCGAATACATCACCAAAAATATCGCCGAAACCAGCGCCACCGCCGCCCATGCCACCAT
>DAOMGA010000433.1:0-1637 GCA_035430085.1 Pseudomonadales bacterium | reverse complement strand
ACCTTGGAGGCAACATCCAGTAAAGTTTCTTTAATGCCAGGAAAAAAATGGAAATCCCTTTTTTCGCCCCAGTCACTTATATGACGCTGGATGATCGGGTTCATCATGTGCAAATAACCGCGCATGGCATCATTCTTGAATGCTGCCTGGAACACACGACGTTGGTAACGATGTTCTTCAAAATCACGCATCAGCAAACCGCGACGATAAAAGAAACCCAACGATTTCATATAGCCCATCTTGGCAGAAAAATTTCGATCCATATCGAGATAGATATGTTTGTAATTTTCAGGCCCCAATACCAATACGCCTTGTGTCACACCCATATTTAAATACGACACTTCACCAAACATTTCATGATGCTCACGTATCGCGCCATGGAAATCCTTGATCATCCACGGCAGACGACCAGCAAGAGGAATACCTTTCAAACCAGGGATATGACTCAGGTCTTTAGGTGTAGCATCCGGTGCTTGCGTGTAATCGGCGATAGTCGATGTCGTCATGGTGCTTACCTCAATAAATCAGTCGGTCACAGTATCAATCTTACCCCGCAGAGCCAACACGATATCTGTCGCAGGCTGGGGAGTTTCCGCGCTGGGAGAGATTAGCTACAGTGGCATCTTTCTCGGGGTAAGCACATGAATATTGCCATCCAGACCGTATCGGGCGCGAACATCCTGCCATGGCTTGATGCAGTGGCTGCGCTGCGCATCGAAGTCTTTCGCAATTTCCCTTACCTTTACGAGGGAGAAATAGATTATGAGCGACGTTATCTGTCCACTTATGCAAATTCGGATAACAGTCTGTTTGTATTGGCGCTGGATTGTAATAAACCGGATGGCAACCAACTGGTGGGATGTTCAACAGGAATCCCACTGACAGATGCCGAGCCGGAATTTCAGGCGCCGTTCATTACCGCACAGATTCCACTGGCTTCTGTGTTTTATTTTGGCGAATCGGTCTTGCAGCGCGCTTATCGCGGCCAGCGGTTGGGGCATCGTTTTTTTGATGAACGCGAAAAATTTTCCGCACAACTGGGAAAATCTATCACAGCATTTTGCGCTGTTGAACGACCAGACAATCATCCTATGAAGCCAGAAGATTACAGTCCACTGGATAATTTCTGGCAACAGCGCGGTTATACCAAGCGGCCAGAAATTCGCACCCTGTACCACTGGCAAGATATCCGCGAATCATCCGCCACAGATAAACCTATGGTGTTCTGGTTGAAGGGCGGGCATCAGGTATGAGTATTATTACGATCGCTGCAGCACAACACACCATACAAGCTGTCACTGGCTGGCAGGATTTTGCAGCACGCACTGAACAACAAGTCGCTGCCGCTTCCCATGCAGATTTACTGGTATTCGCTGAATACGGCAGCATGGGACTGGTGGCAGCACTGTCGGAAAACGAACGTCAGACACTGGCCGACCAACTGGCAGGCATGCAGCAGTTTGCCGGAAACTATTCCGCATTGTTTTGCCAACTCGCGCAAAAAAATAACACCTGGATTGTCGCGCCAACTTTCCCTTTTGCTATCGCACCATCTCATTACGTCAACCGCGCCTGGATTGCCGGTCCGCAAGGTGAACTTTTTTTCCAGGACAAGCTGCACATGACGCGTTTTGAGC
>DAOMGA010000432.1:0-1650 GCA_035430085.1 Pseudomonadales bacterium | reverse complement strand
CGCAACCCTGGATGTTGACCTTGCTGACTGTCGGCACACATCAACCTTATGACGCTCCTGAAAGTTATCGGGAACGCTACGCTGATCCCAAGATGGCTGCAGTGGCTTATCTGGATGAATCAATCACGCAATTTCTTGAAGAGTTGAAGAAAAGTGGCGTATTTGAAGATACTTTAGTTGTTGTGACTTCAGATGAATCACACGGCATTGATGAATTGCGCCTGGCGAGTGCGTGGGGTCTTAACCTGATGTTCGCGCCAGAACGCGACAAACTGCCTGATTTCAAACAAGGTGTGTACGGACATCTGGATCTGGCAGTATCTGTTCTTGATTATTTCGGTCTTCCTGCTGCAGGCATTATGGGGCGCAGTCAATTTCGTGATTACGCACAAGGCCGCGACATGTTTTCCTACACCAATGGTTTTCTGCGATATCTGCATGCTAATGGCCGTTTTCATGAATGCCAATTCCAGAGTGGTTGCCGTGACTCCCAGCAAAATGGTTTTATTTCCCCTGTGGAGAAAGACAGCCGTCTATCTGATGAAGGTGCTGCGGACCGAACGGAAGTATTAGCTGCGCGCCTTAACCAATCCATGTCAGTATCTGCCGAACAGCAGGATTTCCTGTTTGCCAAGGAAGATAAACGGAAGCTCAAAACAAAAGCTGGCAATGACTGGACGGACAATTTAATTGGCGCGCAATATCTGGAGTTTGCTTCCGGTACGCGCACTTATGTCAGCTTGCGTGTCAAAGCTCTCAAGACGGATAAACATGGCGCACAGCTACGTTTATTGCTAAAAGAATTCGATCAGGACAGTGATGCAGTAGCGCCGGAATTGCCCCTGTTACGCAAAGGCGAAAGTATTGCTATTGATTTCACACTGGATAATCCGTTGGGCAGAAAAGCCTTTTCTTTTCATCTGCTGGGTACTGGCAAAGGTGAAATCCAGATAGACGAATTTCGTGTTGTCGTCAGGAAGTTGCTGGAGCAATCTGCAGTGATAACGGATGAAGAGGGAGTCGAGATCGAGTATCCTGCTCCTGAAAGAGATAGCAATGATCCGGTTTGAGATGGGTCTGGCGCAATCGACCCTCGTTATATAGTGATGTATATTGCGCTTTCTGTGACCGGAAGTGCTGTATGCCACGTATTCTTGTTGTTTTGTTCGGCTTGCTGCTCAGCTGGCAGGCTTTTGCCGGGGATGCGCCTATCTCCTTAACGGTTTCTGCCGCCTCCAGTCTTACCAACGCTTTTGGCGAAATTGCCCCACTGTTTGAGGCTCAACATCCGCTTGTAAAGGTGCAGCTGAACTTCGGCGCCTCCGGTGCCTTGCTGCAGCAGATAGCGCAGGGAGCACCGGTGGATGTTTTTGCCAGCGCAGATCAGGGCACCATGGATCAGGCGCAGATGCAAAATCTGGTGAAGGCCACTGAGCGCCAAAACTTTGCATCCAACTCGCTGGTGGTCATTGTTCCGGTAGCCGCCCAACACTCTCCTGAAAATTTGCAGGATCTAACGCAACCCGTTTATGCGCGCATTGCGATAGGTGTACCAGCGAGTGTGCCGGTAGGGCGCTACAGTAAAAAAGTGTTGGAAGCTGCCGGGGTGTGGTCAGTGATCGAACCCAAAATGATAGGTGCGCAGAATGT
>DAOMGA010000431.1:0-1718 GCA_035430085.1 Pseudomonadales bacterium | reverse complement strand
ATGGCTAAGCTGTCCCGGCTTTTTTTATTTATAACATGAGATTTATGCACTTTAATCTGGAAGAACCCCATGCGCGCTAGTCAGTACCTGATTCCCACTCTTAAGGAAACTCCGGCGGATGCCACTGTTATCAGCCATCAACTGATGTTGCGTGCCGGCATGATCCGCAAGCTGGCGTCAGGTCTGTACAGTTGGCTGCCTATGGGTTTGCGTGTATTGCGCAAGGTCGAGCGCATTGTGCGTGAAGAGATGGATCGCAGCGGTGCTCAGGAAGTGCTGATGCCTGTCGTACAGCCTGCGGAATTGTGGCAGGAGTCAAAACGCTGGGAACAGTACGGTCCGGAATTGCTGCGTGTGCGTGATCGCCATGAAAACGCATTTTGCCTTGGCCCAACCCACGAAGAAGTGATTACCGATCTGGTACGTAATGAAATCAGCAGTTATAAACAACTGCCGGCAAATTTTTACCAGATCCAGACCAAATTTCGCGATGAAATTCGTCCGCGTTTCGGTTTGATGCGTGCGCGTGAATTTTTGATGAAAGATGCGTACTCATTTCATGCGACACAGGAGTCCTTGCAGGCAACATACGACGTGATGCACGCAACCTACTCCGCTATTTTTACCCGCCTGGGGCTGGATTTTCGTCCGGTACTGGCGGATACCGGTTCCATCGGCGGCAACAGCTCGCATGAGTTTCACGTGTTAGCAGATTCCGGCGAAGATGCGATTGCGTTCAGCGATGGCAGTGATTATGCCGCCAATATTGAAAAGGCAGAGGCACTGGCTCCGGCTGGTGTTCGTCCTGGGGCGACGCAGCAAAAACAACAGGTAGCAACACCGAACCAGCACAGCATTGCTGAAGTATGCGACTTGTTGAAAGTTATGCCTGAGCAAACTGTCAAAACATTGGTGGTGTTGGCTGACGTGGAAGAGGGTAAGCCAGAAAAATTGATAGCGTTGGTATTGCGTGGTGATCACCAGTTAAACGAAATCAAAGCCGAAAAACTGCCTGGTATAAAAGCGCCGTTGACGATGGCTAGCGAAGCACAAATTGAAAAAGCTATTGGTTGCAAACCGGGTTCTATCGGCCCTGTTGGAATCGCTATTGAAACGATTGTAGATCGCAGTGCAGCACAACTTGCTGATTTTGTGTGTGGTGCGAATCAGAATGGCTTTCATTTGACTGGCGTGAACTGGGAGCGTGATGTGCAGTTAACTCGCGTCGAAGATATTCGCAATGTTGTTGCAGGTGATGCCAGCCCAGATGGCAAAGGCTCGTTAGTGATCAAGCGTGGTATTGAGGTAGGCCATATTTTCCAGTTGGGTACAAAATATTCTGCAGCGTTGAAAGCGACATTCCTGAATGATCAGGGTAAAGAAGAAATTATGACCATGGGATGCTACGGCATCGGTGTATCACGGGTGGTGGCATCAGCGATTGAGCAAAATAATGATGCTAACGGCATAATCTGGCCAGAGTCTATTGCGCCATTTCAGGTGGCGCTGATTCCGATCAACAAACACAAATCGACTGAAGTGAATGATGCGTGCGAACGCATTTACAGTGAATTACAAGCGGCTGGCTTTGATGTGCTGTACATGGATGAAGACAAGGCGCGGCTGGGCGTGATGCTGGCGGATGTAGAGTTGATCGGTATTCCGCATCGCATCGTAGTGGGTGATCGTGGCTTACAGGATGGACAGGTGGAATATCG
>DAOMGA010000430.1:0-1740 GCA_035430085.1 Pseudomonadales bacterium | reverse complement strand
GGAAAGAGTCGCTTGCAGTTGTTGCAGGAATTGTTCCGGTGTTGCGTCGCTGTTCAGGAAATCACTGACCAACAGACCGCGTGACAGGCTGCCGAGTGGTGCTTGCGGATTGCGGACATTGGTCAGCGCTGCAAAGCGTCCGCTGGTGGTGATACCCAACCAGGTGCCGCCCTGTTCCAGATCACGACCGGCAAGAATGTGTGGTGCATCTTTCCAGAAATGCGCGGCTTCAGTGGGGCGTGCGTAGAACTCGTCGCGATTGGCTGCCACCAGCAACTTGTGTTGCGAATGGCTGCGCCAAGCGAAGACTATCAAGCACATATAAAAAACAGCAGATACATGTCAATTATTTTTGCTATGCGGTAACACGGAAATAAAAGCCATGAATACAGCGGCAAGATACGCGAGTGATTGCATCAGCAACATGAAAAACCATGCCCAGGAATCACCGGTTTCCATATCGTGTACCAACAGCATGCCTGCAGCGGCCGCCCATAGCAAAACCAGGAAAAACAGTTCTTCACGACATTCTGCCAGCGCCAACATAAAACCACCTTGTTCACGCATTTTGGGTGTGCGGAAAAATGGAATGGTTTTGGTGAACAGACCGTAAATAATCGATTTGGCGATCGTGTGTGACAGTGCCAATCCTGCAATTGCAGCGCCAATGGAGGTGCTCATCGGCACTTTCATATGGCTTTTATAAATGTAGAGAATTTTGCCGAGTTTGAAGAAAAACAGAATCAGTGGCGGCAAGGCAAATATCAACGCCGGTGGTAAAACTTGTGTGGGCGCCAGCAACATGGCGGATGTCCACAACAAAGCGCCGCCAGTAAAAAACAGGTTCATACCATCCGCTACCCACGGCATCCATCCGGCAATAAAGTGATAACGCTGCCCGCGTGTCAGATGCGTGCCTTCACCTTTGAATAAACTGTTGAAGTGGCCTTTCATGATTTGCATGGCGCCATACGCCCAACGGAAGCGCTGTTTTTTGTAATCGATAAAACGATCCGGCATCACGCCTTTGCCGTAGGATTTGCTGACATAAGCGGCAGACAAGCCTTCTTCAAACGCACGCAAACCCAGCTCGGCATCTTCGGTGATGGTCCATTCCGCCCATTTCAGTCTGTCCATGACATCACGGCGAATCATGGTCATGGTGCCGTGCTGGATAATCGCATCGCGGTCATTGCGTGTGACCATGCCGATATGGAAAAAGCCTTTGTATTCCGCGTAACACAATTTTTTGAACAGCGATTGATCGCCATCGCGATAATCCTGCGGACCTTGCACGATTGCCATTTTTGGATCAGAAAAATGCGGCACCAGATGTTTCAGCCAGTTAGGGTCTACGCAGTAATCGCTATCGATCACGGCAATAATTTCTGCATCCGCTGACGTGCGTTCCAGTGCCCAGTTCAACGCACCACCTTTAAATCCTTCCAGCGGGGCGACGTGGAAAAAACGGAAACGTGGGCCAAGTTCCTGGCAATACGCTTCGACAGGACGCCAGACCGCTTCGTCTTTGGTGTTGTTGTCGATAATCATGACTTCAAAGTCGGGATAGTCGAGCGCGGCTAATGCGTCCAGTGTTTCTTTTACCATCTCGGGAGGTTCGTTATAGCAGGGAACCTGCACGCAAACTTTCGGACGATAACCTTCCTCTGTGGCAACGCCAATAAATGGTCTGCGTCGTTGTGCCCACACCGTTTCAGCCAGTTCATGTGCTTCAGTAAA
>DAOMGA010000429.1:0-1743 GCA_035430085.1 Pseudomonadales bacterium | reverse complement strand
CCAAGATTGATAAAGCGTGAAAGGCTGACAGTCGATGTCATACTCATTCCTCTGATTTCCCTAAGTTAATAACAGCGTTAATGCTCAGCGCATAGCACACAGTAGACCCGCGCCGTTATACTGCACGCACATATCCTGCATTATATTATTGATAGCCCATGACTACGACCAAACCCGCTCTGCCACATAATATTTTCACCATTTATGGTCGACAGGCGGTGCTAGAAGCATTGCTCGACCCACAAATCCAACCCTACAAGTTACATCTTGCAGAATCTAACCAGACTGGCGGCACGCTGGCTAATATTCTGGAGCATGCCAGTGCAAGGGGTGTTCCGCAAGCGCTGCATAGCAGATTGGCGCTCTCACGCATCTCGCGCAATGGAAAACAGGATCAAGGTGTGGCGCTCGATATTTGCATGCCCAACTTGCAAAAGGCTGATTCCTTACCATCGCTATCGGCTGGTCAATCATGGCGATTGCTGGCTCTTGATCAAGTCACTAATCCGCAGAATGTTGGCATGATCCTGCGTTCCGCTGCAGCGGGTGGTCTGGATGGTGTCATTATCCCTAAACGTGGCTGCGCCAGACTGGATTCACTTGTCATCAAGGCCAGTGCAGGCACTTTCTTTCGCACGCCTGTATTTGTTTGCGAACACCTGCCGGAAACACTGAAAAAGCTGTCGGGTGCCGGCATAGAAATTTGCTTGATGGCAGCGCATGCCCAGCAAAGCCTCTTTACCTATCAGGCCAAAAGATCAGTTATTTACGTTTTAGGAAACGAAACAGACGGGGTATCCCACGAAGTGAGAAAAATCCCACACACACCACTGGCTATACCGATGGCAAATGGCATTGAATCACTCAATGTTGCCATGACAGCTACACTGGTAGCCTATGCCGCTTTCATGAAATAAAACGCACAGGCATGCAATAGAAAGACGCATCACGCAGCAGCAAACTGCGCCTGATCCCGCTGCAAGATCGCAAAAAACTCATTGATAGGAACTGGTCTGGAGTAATGATAGCCCTGATACATATCACAGTTCTGTTGGGCCAGAAACTCCAGGACTTCAATATTTTCAACGCCTTCAGCAATTACTTTCATATTGAGATTGTGTGATAAGCCGATGATAGCGGTGGCAATAACAGCGTCATCGTGGTTATTCATTAAATCGCGCACAAAAGATTGATCAATTTTCAGACAATCGATAGGGAATTTCTTTAGATAACTCAGCGATGAATAACCGGTGCCAAAATCATCAATTGAAAGGTGTACGCCCATTTCCTTCAGCGTTTGTAGCACCTGCTGGCTGAGTTGGGTATCTTCCATCAGCGTTCCTTCGGTGATCTCCAGATCCAGCATGTGGGCAGGTAAATTGGTATCAGCCAGAACATTGCCAACTGAAAATACCAGATCGGCACCTTTGAATTGATAAGATGAAATATTGACCGATACCACATGATGTTCTTCGATAATGCCAGCACGCAGCCATTCATTCCACTGCTGACATGCTGTACTCAATACCCATTCGCCGACCGGCAGCACCAGACCTGTTTCTTCAAGCAGATCAATAAACTGTGCCGGCGATACAAGACCTAATTCCGGGTGTCGCCAGCGCAATAATACTTCTGCCCCGCGCAGCTTACCTGTGCTGATATGAATTTGTGGTTGATAAAAAAGTTCGAGTTCATTACGACTCAAAGCCTGATACAAGCCTTGTTCCAGTTGATTACGGGATT
>DAOMGA010000428.1:0-1767 GCA_035430085.1 Pseudomonadales bacterium | reverse complement strand
GCAGAATATCGCCCAGCGTCAGGCGCGGGTTCAGTGACGACAGTGGGTCCTGAAAAATCATCTGGATATTTCTGGCTTGTAAGCGGAAATCGCTTGTGCGGAATGTACGTGGTAAGACCTGATCCTGAAAAATAATCGCACCACTGTCATAGCTGTGCAATCCTGTTATGCAGCGCGCCAGTGTGGATTTTCCCGAACCGGATTCACCTGCCAGGCCAACTATTTCACCTCTATTCACTATCAGATTAATATCTTGTAGAACAGTGGCGCGCTGCTTGCCGCTGCCAAATGATTTACATAAATTTTCTACGCGCAGCAGTTCATTCATCAGCATTGCTCATGTCATGTAGCCAGCAACGCACGGCGTGTTGTGTATCAACAATCGGTGGTGAATGCTGTGTGCAGACAGGCATGCGTTGCGAGCAGCGTTCTGCAAATGCGCATGCTAATGGTGGAAAGCGTAAATCTGGCGGGCTACCTTCCAGTGCCAGCAGGCGTTTTGTATCCGGTGCTGGTAGCGCAGCGAGCAGGGCGCGGGTATACGGATGAGCAGGATTCTTTAATGCATCTTGAGTATTGGCGGTTTCAATGATTTCACCGGCATACATCACGGCAATGCGGTCTGCATGACGGCTCACCAGGCCTAAATCGTGCGTGATAAACAGAATCGCCAACTGTTCTTCTGTGCGTAATTCGGTGAGTAAACCCATTACTTCATGTTGCGTGGAAATATCCAGCGCAGTCGTCGGTTCGTCGGCAATCAATAATTGTGGTTTGCAGGCTAACGCCATCGCAATTGCGGCGCGTTGCAACATGCCACCAGAAAATTCATGTGCATAACACTGTGCTTTTTGTCTGGCATCCGCAATCTTCATGCGCTCTAGCAGTCGCACAGTTTCTTGCTCGGCATCTTTGCGGTTGTAACCGTGCAGTTGTCGCAGGGGTTCGGCAATCTGGTAGCCGATGGTCAATACTGGATTAAATGTCGCCATAGGATTCTGGAAAATCATGGCGATGCCTTGCTGATAATTTCCCGTGAGCAATGGTGTTTGCCTGAAACTGGCTTGTTTGGCGTTAATGACAGCTGAGGAAGGCAGCAAACCTGAAATGGCTTGCGCGGTGACACTTTTGCCGCAACCGGATTCGCCGACCAATGCCAGCATTTCGCCGCAGGCAATAGTAAAACTGACATCGTGCACGGCGTGTACGTTCCCGCGTACTGTAGGCAGCGTGACGGATAACTGTTCAATTTGCAGTATCGGAGGTGTCGTGTTTATCACGGTATTCATGACCGCGCCTCACGCTGTTGCACGTCGAGCGCATCACGCAGGCCATCGCCAAATAAATTGAAAGACAGCACGGTAATGCTGATAAAAGCAGCGGGAAATAACAATTCATGCGGATGTGTCAGCAGGGTAGACAAACCATCGTTGCACATGGAGCCCCAGGAAGATGCGGGTGGTACAACGCCCAGGCCGATAAACGATAAAAACGCTTCAGTAAAAATAGCGGCAGGAATGGCAAAGCTGAGTGTGACAAGAATGCTGGGTAACACATTGGGTAACAGATGTCGCCAGACAATATAAAAACCTGATGCGCCTTGTAATCTCGCCGCTTCTACATATGCCATGCTGCGCAACTGCAATACCTGTGCCCGTACCAGACGGGCGCTGTTCGGCCAGCTCAACAGTAATAAGGCAAACAGTAATGCGTTAATGCCGCTATCGCCTGCCCTCAGTTCTTTCCCGATACGCAATTATTTCACTA
>DAOMGA010000427.1:0-1771 GCA_035430085.1 Pseudomonadales bacterium | reverse complement strand
CAGGTGCGCTGAATATTTTTTGTTCAGATAATACGTTTCACCGTTGCGAAACGGTATTCACTTTTGGCGATACAAGAAATCCCAGCCAAGTGGCAAAAATTGTTAACAAGGATCTGTTATAGCCAGCGCCAGCCGTGCTGTGAAAAAAAACGGAAGCCGGATACGGAAAACTGGCGGATGTGCCACCATCCTTTACGTGCTGCATGCCCGCCTTCATGAATAATTTTCATTTGCGGTACATAACTGATTTGCGCGACATCTTGCAGGCGTACAGACAAGTCAAAGTCTTCAAAATACAGGAAATAATCCTCACAAAATCCTTTGATTTTTTGTAGGGCGCTGGTGTTAAACAGCATGCAGCATCCGCTGGCGATTTCAATGCCATCAAAAGGGGCGTCGCCCTTGTACACGTCGTGCATTTCATAACGGGCAAGGCGCGCTGAAAACAGCTGGCGCAGTGGCAACGGAGCAAACCCCCGCAGTAAAAAATCCAGCACTGTCGGGTAGCGTTTGGATAGAAACAGCGGCTGTCCATTATTGTTGATGCCGTGTGGCGTCACCATTCCGGTGCCGGGATGTGTTTGCAGATAGTTTATGCCGACCAGCAGCGCATCGGGTTCCAGATAGACATCCGGATTCAGTATGAGATGAAAGTCGCTGCCTTGATAAATACACAGGTTGTGCGCGCGTCCGTAGCCCAGATTTTTTTCGGGTGTTATGAAACGCAAGGCATCAACACCGGGGATGCCGGTGAACAGTCGTGAAAAACCATCTCCGTCCTCACTGGCGGCATTATCGACAACAGCGAGGGAGATGCGTGCTACAGGGCAATGGGTGCGGAGTTTGTGAATGCTGGTAACCAGCGCCTCACGAAATCGTATTAATTGTTCGTTGTTCGCACGGTAGAGCACCGTGGCGATGGAGAGGTAGACAGGTGCTGGTTGCTGGTCTTTTTGCATAGGTCTGATTGTAGAGTATCGCCCTGATCCTGTATTCGTGATTCTGTATTCGCGCCCCTGTATCAAGAATCCTCGGGGTGCATTATCACAGCGCTCTGTTTATGATGAGCAGCTACATCGATAACAATATTCAGGCTGATGATGAACAAGGTCAGACCAAACCGCGTTATTTGTATTCTCGGTATGCACCGCTCAGGTACCAGTTGTCTTACTGGTTCCCTGCAACAAGGTGGTCTTTTTTTGGGTAAACACCACACCTGGAACGATTATAACCGTAAGGGAAACAGGGAAAATCAGGATGTTGTCAATTTGCATGAAGCAATATTCAAAGCGAATGGTCTCAGTTGGAAGCAGCCGCTGAGACCTGCTAGCTGGAAAACCTTGTGGCGTCATCCTGCACCCGTCTGGCAGTCGCAACATATCGCCAGAGCCCAGGAGATACTCGCAGAATACGCGGTGCAGCCAATCTGGGGGTTTAAAGATCCCAGAACATTAATGCTGCTGCAGGGTTGGCTAAAATTGTTACCCGATATCGAAATGATCGGCATATACCGACACCCGCTAGCAGTGGCGCAGTCATTGGCCAGTCGCCCTGCGCTGCCGGTGACGGTCGAAGAGGGGTTGCGGATGTGGTATGAATACAACACTCGCTTGTTGCAGCAGTTCAAGCGTCGACCATTTCCTATTGTGTGTTTTGACTGGCATGAAGAAAAGTTTCATAAGCGCCTTGATGATTTGCATCAGCAATTAGGCTTGGCTCCTATTCCGCCTGAAGAACGTTTTTACACCAGCGAATTGCACAAACAGTCTGC
>DAOMGA010000426.1:0-1775 GCA_035430085.1 Pseudomonadales bacterium | reverse complement strand
GCTGATTTTCGTCATTTCCGGCAATAGCGGGTTGGGATTACCACCCTCGCTCTCAAGCCAGTCGCTGATATGGAACTGGAAATCGACATCATGCGACGGACTGAGTAAAACAAGACCGCTGACAGCCTGCTGTAAATCGGCAGGAAGATGACTGACCATAAATGGCAACACATCTGCTCCCAGAGAAAATCCAACCAGCAAAACTCTGGATTTTCCCCAATGCTGCTGGTAATACCTGATAACACGGGCAAGATCGGAAGACATGACATCAGGGTTTTTCGCCTCCCAGAAATAACGCAGTGAATTCCAGCCTACAACGGCTACGCCGGATTCACCCAAAGCGCCAGCAATGTCCTTGTCTATGTTGGCCCATCCGCCATCTCCAGAAATGATGACGACAAAATAGTCGGCTGCCCCACCCTGCTCTTGCGGCAACTCCACCAGTGGCAGGTCACCGACATCTGAGCCATTTGCCAACGGTGCGGAATTCTGCGGCTGCACTATTTTCGCTAGTACCAGCTCCCACTGCTGCAAGCCTGAAGAAAAATCTGCCCACGGAGTTACAGAACTGATGTCTTCCGGAACCTTGACCGGCACTATTGCTGATTGCCAGACAACTTGCTCTTCCATCGCTCCGCAAAGCGCAGCTGGCAACAGCAAGGAGTCCTGTTCGTGAACACTGATCCCGGCAGAAAATATCCCGGCAGGCGCCTGTGCCAACAACAACCTCAGATACGAACCTGCGCCACCAAACCCGATTAATGCCGGCTTGCCAAAATGATCGAACTGAAACGTTTGCTGCAAATGCTGGGCATATACATCCAACAGTGTGACCTGATCAATGCAATCAGGAGAAGCATTGCGCACGCGATCAAAGACAGCATCAAGATCAACCAATGCTGCAATTTGACCGGCAGACGCAATCAATCTGGCAACCTTTGTTGCAGAATCCATGTGTTTTTTATCTGACAAAATAATGACAACACCGTGCTGTCCGCCATTCATTGCAACGGTATCGCCCAACTCTGCATAGGGGACAGTGACTGGTTCAATAATACGGGCAACATTCCAGTAATGAAATCCAGTCCAGACCAACACTGATAACAACATCACCAACACGGTGAGAAAAATTTTTTTCATTTACTGAAAATACCCTTAACACCACCAGCCACCATGGATGTTATCTGCACCAAAGCAGAAGGAACATCTAGCATGGATGGCACAGCCATATAACGAGGCGACCACTCAGGATCAAATTTTTCTTTGTAGGCACGCAAACCCTGGAAGTTATAGAACTCATTACCATAACGAAAAACAGAGCTGCCTATTTTGTGCCAAAGAGGTGCCAGCGTGTGGTATTCAAGACCCGACAATGGAGCCATGCCGAGATTAAAGCTCTTGTAACCATGCTCCTGCGCCCACAACAAGAGACAGATAGTCAAGTATTCCATCGTTCCACCAGGTGCATCTTGCGAATAACGCATAAGATCAATCGATAATTCATATTTATTATCCGGGTTCCATAAATTGGCAAAAGCAACAATTTTTTCCTCTTTACGAATAACTGCCACATCACTGCGAAGCAAGTAATCACGATCAAAAAACCCCAAGGATATTCCTTTCTCCCGCGTATTTTTTTTGCTTAGCCAATCGTCCGATACGACTGCTAGCATATCCAGTATTTCACCCACTGACTCTCGCGGCACCACACTGAATTGCCAGTCATCACGCTGCATCTTGTTATGCGCATATCTCAACGACGCTCTCGCCTGGCC
>DAOMGA010000425.1:0-1789 GCA_035430085.1 Pseudomonadales bacterium | reverse complement strand
GTTGTGATGTTGCCGGGTTCCGGTGACAAGCAGACTGAACCAAGCGTCTTGAGTTTGCGTGTGGCTGGTGTCTATGAAACCGGTACGGAAGTAGATAACCATCTGGTGTTGGCGCAATTGCCGTTATTGCAGCGCTATTACAGGATGGAAGGTGTTTCAGCGATTCGTTTTACGCTGGATAACTGGCTGGATGCCGACAAAGTGGCATGGGAATTATCGCAAATATTGCCGCGAGGCTATTATCTGCGAACCTGGTTTCAAACCCACGGTAATTTATATCAGGCAATTCAGTTATCACGTCAGATGGTGGTATTGATGCTGACGTTAATTATTGTCATTGCTGCATTTAATGTTGTGTGTTCATTGGTTTTGGTCGTAGCGGATAAACGTGGTGATATTGCTATCCTGCGAGCTATGGGTATGCCAAATCGTCAAATCATGCGTATTTTTATGTTGTACGGCTTGATGATCGGCGCCATGGGGACAATGATCGGTGCAGCGTGTGGTTGTACGCTCGCAGTTGCCATGCCACAGATTGCCGAGATGTTACAAAGTTTACTGGGCGTACGTTTCCTGAGTACGGATGTCTATCCTGTCAATTATCTGCCATCCGATTTGCGCGCGATTGATGTGGGATTTGTTGTCTGTGCATCCATGCTCATCAGTGCGCTGGCGAGTATTTATCCCGCATGGAGAGCAACAAAAATGCAGCCGGCAGAAATATTGCGGTATGAGTAAAATGTTGGCGTATATCTGGCGTCCAGGATTGTGTTTATTGCTGCTGGAAGTGTTGATCCGCCATTTAATTGCTGGTGAAGATTGGTATGCCTTGTTGCTGCCTGCCTGTTTTTATACCGTTGTCTATCTTGTAATTTTTCTGGTAGCGGCGCGATTTTCGTTGATGTGGCTGACATTGTGTTATCTGGGTTTGCCATACGTGCTGTTTGCTATCGGCTGGCTGCATTGGCTTTTGGCAACTGTTTTTTTGCTGGTGTTGGTCTGGTCCATGTTGCGCGTTGGCATGTTGTCAAAGCTGGAAGAGAACGGCGCTGTTCACATACAAACGTATCTCGTCGGAATATCACTTTGTGCAGCTTTTTTACTGATTGTTTTTTGGCTGCACTTGTCTGGATCGGGTGGAAACGGGTTCCAGAATATTGATTACATAGCTCACAATGGTCGATTGAAAGAGTTAATTGATTACGCATGGCCCGTGCGTTATGGCGATGGTCGTGCGCTGGTGTTTTATGTTGGCTATTACTTGCCAGCGGCCGCAGTAGGTAAATGGTTGGGGCTGTCAGTCGCGTATTCTTTTCTCTATTTCTGGACATTGGCTGGCGTGTGGTTAGCTTTTCTCTGGCTGGCACGGCTTTCTTCTGCGCGCTATCTGGTTATCGCAGCGCTAATGTTGATGCTATTTGGTGGATGGGATGCGGCGCATTATCTTTTCCAGACGTGGAATATCCCGGGACAATCAGTGGCGGGTATTTTCAGCGTCGCCAATTTCAGGGTCGATTTTTGGGCTGCGGAATTACTGGGTTTTAATGTTGGCGCGTATTTGTCGAATACATTCCAGTTGTATTGGGCGCCGCACCAGATTGTTGCTGGTTGGCTAGTGGCCAGTCTTTTGCTGACGCTGTATACGCAAGGGCAATATCGGGTTATGGGTGTTGTTTATGCCTTGTGCGCTTTATGGGCCCCATTGTTGTTACTGGCATTGTTTCCACTAATGCTGTTGTTGTGTATTAGTGAAGGAAAGAAATCGATTTGCCTGTCAATGTCACCAGAA
>DAOMGA010000424.1:0-1820 GCA_035430085.1 Pseudomonadales bacterium | reverse complement strand
GTGGGTGACATTGCTCGGCGACATCATGCAACACCGTTTTGACACCATCGATATCCCTTTCTCTGCATTACCTGCAGGATTCCGTGCCACACCACCACAGTTGTTGTACCGTCACCATTGCGTGCTCGATATCAGCAAAATCAAACAGCAACTCGGTTATCGCGATGTGGTTTCCGTAGAAGAAGCCCTGGAACGCACAGTGAAATACTACATGGACAATCCACTCGAAGACGGCAGTGAAGCAGAACAGAATCTTGGCGATCCGTTTGACTACGCTTATGAGGATGCCTTTATCTCAGCATGGCATAAAAGCAGCGGAAATTTCGCATCAGCATGTGAAACGCTGCCAGCACCAAAGGTGGTATGGAAGCATCCTTACCAGCAACCTGCAAAATAAAACTTTATCTCGGGAGTTTACGAGCCCACCATTTGCGCAATTCTTCCAGCACCAACATCAACAAAGCAAATGGCACTACAAACAACCACACCTCCAGCGCAAGGGGTGAGGTGCCTATCAGCTTGTTTCCCAGCGGCGTGTAACAGGCAAACAGCAGCACACTGATTTCCAGCAACACGCCCCATATAATCAATCGATTGCCCGTGAGTCCAATTGCAAACAGGGAGCGACGCGCACTGCGGCACAAATAGACATTAACTATCTGCATAATAATAATGGCAGCAAAACATGCCGTTGTTGCCTGTATATAAAGTGCATGGTTTGCCGCCAACTGCTCACCGTACTGCCAACCACCACGCAATAAGACAAAGAAAAAAGCCGCCATGGCTGCAACTGCTTCCAGTAAGCCAAGAAATGCATAAGCGCGCAGTGCCACCAACGGACTCATGAGTCTTTCGCCGAGCGGGCGAGGTGGTTGCTTCATGGTCGCTGGATCTGGTGCTTCTGTGCCAAGACCAACTGCTGTCAAGGAATCGGCACCCATATCAATGGCCAATATCTGTATTGGCGTCAGCGCCAAAGGTACGCGAAACAGAACAAAAACCAGATATGGAATCAGCTCGGGTACATTGTGCGCCAATATATAAGTAAGAAATTTGCGGATGTTGGCGAAGACTGCACGACCTTCTTCAATACCATTGACGATACTGGCAAAATTGTCATCCAGCAAAATCATATCGGCTGCAGAACGTGCTACATCCGTACCAGACAATCCCATAGCAATACCGATATGCGCGGCTTTCAATGCTGGAGCATCGTTAACACCGTCTCCGGTCACAGCAACGATATGTTTTTTATCTTTCAATGCCTGCACAATCAACATTTTCTGTTCAGCTGCGACGCGTGCAAAAACTATTTCTTCCGCATCCAGAGCCAAACGTAACTGCGCATCAGAATATACGCGCAATTGTTCTCCCGTAATCACCAGAGGTTGATCGCTGCGCACCAGACCAATCTTCTTTGCAATGGCTACTGCAGTACGTGGATGATCACCAGTAATCATAATGATACGGATACCCGCTTCATGACACTGCTGTATCGCCCGAGGCACTTCCGGACGAGGAGGGTCATCCAGCCCGGTCAAGCCACAAAATATCAATCCGTTTTCTTCAAGATTTTCCAGCAAGATATCGCCAACTGGTTTATAGGCAAATGCCAGAACACGCAGGCCTTTTTCTGCCATTGCCAGTTGTGCTTGCAATACGTTCTGCCGAGCTTCTGCGGAAAAAATTTTTACCTCGCCGTTAACCAGAATCCCCGTGCATAGCGGCAACAATGTCTCTGGCGCCCCTTTGCTATACAGCACAGGACCCAGCGGTGTTTGCTGGACTATAGATAAACGCATGCGCGCCGTATCAAATGG
>DAOMGA010000423.1:0-1820 GCA_035430085.1 Pseudomonadales bacterium | reverse complement strand
GAAACCGAAGGTCGCATCAGTGCTGTTGGTTTTGTGGCGGGTGGTGAAATAAAAAAAGACCAGATGCTAGTGCAACTGGATGCCAGTGAAGAAATTGCACAACTACGTGCTGCACAAGCGGATGCAGAACTGGCACAAACCGCGTTGACGCGTTACCAGAAACTGATTGCACAAAACGTATCCAGCCGCGAGCAGTACGATGAAGCACGGGCGCAGTTCGCAATGGCAACCGCACGCGCACAAGCTCTGCAGGCGGTGATCGACAAGAAAACCCTCACTGCGCCGTTTGATGGTCAAGCCGGCTTGCACACCTTGCAGCCGGGACAATATCTGGCAGCTGACACGGTGATTACACAACTCGTCGGTTCGCAAAAAATATTGTGGGTGGATTTTTTTCTGCCCCAGCATGCTTTTATGAAACAGCAACAAGGTAATGCCAGTGCAGATATGCCTGTGAACATCAGTGCGCGTGGATTGCTGATAACGCCGCGTACAGGTCATGTGATTGCCAGCGAACCCGCCGTGTCCACCACTTCTCGCAGCCTGAAATTGCGCGCAGCGATTGACAATACAGATGGCGCATTAAAACCTGGCGAACTGGTCGATGTACAAGTTGCCACCGCTGCGCCGCGCGAAGTGATTGCCGTGCCTGCCACCGCCATCCAGTACGACAGCGCCGGAACTTTTGTCTACGTCATCTCTACTGACGGCACGGAGGCACCACGGGCTATATTGCGCAGCGTGACTATCGGCAGCGAAAAAAACCGTAGCGTTCTGATTGAGCAAGGACTGGAAGTCGGGGAAAAAATCGCTGCTAATGGCTCGTATAAGTTGCGCGATAAAATGCTGGTAAATATCAAAGGCAATACCCGATGACCGGCCAGAATGATCATGTAAAAAAAAGTGATCGCGGGAATGTGATGGATATTTTCATCTCCCGGCCCATACTCGCCGTGGTGATTTCGCTGGCGCTGACCATTGTCGGTCTTTATGCATTACACGCACTGCCCGTATTGCAATTCCCTCGCATCGAAAGTTCGTCACTGGTCATCACCACACCGTATGTCGGCGCTTCAGCAGAACGCGTACAAGGTTTTATTACTGATCCTATCGAACGTGTTGCTGCGACAGTGCCCGGCGTGGATTACGTGGATTCCGTCACATTGGCTGGCATGAGCACCGTCACCGTCTGGCTGAAGTTAAATGAAAACAGTACCGATGCGCTGGCAGAATTAACTGCACGTTTACAACAGATCCGTTTTGAGTTGCCTGCAGGCGCAGAAGATCCTTCGATACAAGTCAGCCGTGCGGATAAACAAGGCGCAGGTTTTTATCTCGATGTTCCTATCAATGGCAATCTGACACGCGCAGCAGTCACCGATTATCTGACTCGCCATGTCAACCCGCGCTTGTCTTCCATCAATGGCGTGCAACGCATCGGCATTGAAGGTGGTCGCGCACCTGCCATGCGTATCTGGCTCGATCCCTCACGCCTGCAAGCCTTCAATCTCGGCGCTAACGATATTGATGCCGCACTGCGTGCCAACAACCTGATTGCTACTATCGGCCGCAGTGAAAATGCACAGCAACGCATTGACTTGCTTGCCAATACCACCTTGCAAACCGCAGAAGATTTTGAACAATTAATTGTGCGTGAAACCGGTGGCGCGCAGATTCGTTTACAGGACGTTGCACGCATCGAACTCGGCGAAGTGGAAGGTGAAAACAACGCAAGACTCAACATCCAGAAGGCCGTGTATACACCAGTGTGGCCAGCGCCCGGTGCAAATCAAATCGCTATTGCTGACTAGCTGTACAAG
>DAOMGA010000422.1:0-1825 GCA_035430085.1 Pseudomonadales bacterium | reverse complement strand
CTTGCATGGCGTGCCTCTGTTTGTATATCCAGCTTGTGATTATATACAGTGTTGGTGCGTTGGCAAGGGCTGCGCTATGGTGCGGAACAGTTGGGTGAAGGGGGTTCATAGTGTTTCGTTTTGTGTTTTTGCTGTTTTTAACGCTGTGTCTCAGCGCGTGTTTTGATAAACAGGAAGGGGCAGTCGTCAAAACTGCCAACGGTGACGTACAGGGATTCCTGAAAGAAGACGTCAGCCTGTTCTACGGCATTCCCTACGCTGCACCGCCAGTGGGTGAGTTGCGTTGGCAAGCGCCACAGCCTGCCGCCAATTGGCAGGGGGTGCGTGCTGCAACGAGTGCGCCGCCGCTGTGCTTTCAATACATGCTGTATATGCAGCGCGGTCAGGAAGATTGCCTGTATCTGAATATCGCCACACCTGAAGTAAAAACTGAAAAACTAAAACCTGTGATGGTGTGGTTTCACGGCGGCGGATTTATCGGCGGCGATGGTTTGCAAGGCACGCCGTTGCACCGTCTAGCGAAACGCGGTGATGTGGTGGTGGTGAGTATGAATTACCGTGTGGGTGCACTCGGTTTTCTTGCTCATCCTTCTCTTTCGGCAGAGAGTGCCAAAAAAGACGGCATTTTTGCTTCAGGAAACTACGGTCTGATGGATCAACAAGCTGCGTTGCGTTGGGTGCGTGACAACATTGGTGCGTTTGGCGGTGATCCACAAAACATCACAATTTTTGGTGAATCGGCTGGCGGCATGAGTGTGTGCGCGCATCTGGCATCGCCCACCAGCGCCGGGCTTTTCAAGCAGGCGATTGCCGAAAGTGGCCCGTGCATGAACCCTCATCCCAGCTTACATGCGGCTGAAAAACAGGGCGAATTGTTGGCGATAAAAATTGGTTGTGAAGGCGAAGGGCGCGGTGATTTACTCGCGTGCCTGCGTAGCAAAACACCGGAAGAAGTTTTGCAAACCTTGCCGAATGATCCGGCATTTGTTTTTGGTGAAGGTGAATACGGAGCCTGGGGCGTGCCGATAGTGGATGGTCGTGTGCTGGCCGATACCATTCCCAACAGTTTTAACAGTGGAAAATTCAATCGTGTGCCGGTGATTAACGGCAATAACGGTGATGAAGGCAGCATTCTGGTGATGTTTTCACACGAATATCGTTTCGAGCCTTTGCAAGCGGCTGATTATGAAAAGCGTATCCGTTATCTGGTGGGTGATGACCAGGGCGTGATTGATAAATTAAAAGCGCGTTATCCGCTGGAAAATTATCCGGACGCTGGCGCTGCGCTGGCTGAATTATTTGGCGACGGTTTTATGGCGTGCAATGTGCAAAAAGCTTCGCAAGCCTTGTCGCAGTGGACGCCTCTCTACGCCTATACATTCACCTATCCGGATGCTGCGTTTATTTTGCCGGAGCGCCGCAAGCTGGGCGCTTTCCATGCGGCAGAATTGCAGTTCGTCTTCCATGCGCCGATGGGTTGGTTCCAGCGCAGTTTTTCGGGTGCTGAACTGGCGCTGACCAATGCGATGATGGATTACTGGTCGCAGTTTGCGCATACCGGCAACCCCAATAAAGACGGTTTGCAAGCATGGCCATTATTTTCATATGAGAAGAAACAATTGATGCTGGACAGGAAGTTATCCGTGTCGGATGAATTCAAACGCGATAACTGCGTATTCTGGCAAGGTCTGAATATTGAAGGTCGGCAAGCGCTGGCGCATTTTGAAAAATAAATATAATTCTGACAATCAATTCCATTTTAACCAGCAATTCAATTAGCAGTAGAGGTAGAAAAAATAATGGACAGTGCAAAAATAGCAGAAGC
>DAOMGA010000421.1:0-1827 GCA_035430085.1 Pseudomonadales bacterium | reverse complement strand
CCATCGGTGTGATGATATGGCTTTCGGTATCAGATTGGCAGCGGTGAAACACACAAAAGCCAGCGCAGGCAATGACCAAGCTGCAATCGCAAAACCACTCCATTGCAGTATTTCGCCGAGATAATTCGGACAGGAAACAAAACGGTAAGCGCCACCTTGTGGAATTTTGTAGCCGGTTTCGCCGGGTTTCCTCAGGTTGCGCAAAATGGCATCCGATTGTTTTGCCAGACCAAATCCAGATACAAACAACAACAAGCCACCGATAAAGCGCAGATCAAGCAACCATGTGTTGTTGTGTAAGTGCGTTCCTGCTTCTGCAAGAAACCAGCCGTTTAACGCACCATTAGCGCCATTAAAAACCATACCGCAGATGAGTAAGACTATGCGATAGCTGGCATCGGGTTTTACACGCAAGGTAAATGGATAAATAAAGGTACGGTGAAAATAGTGAATTTCAAACAGTGCGAAAAGTATCAGTGGTGCTGTTGCAAGAGAATGGCTGCCCTGCCAGTAAAACCAGGCCATGCTGGCAAATGCGGGCAACTCCAGAATGAACCAGCCCAAACGCATATTGACGCCGGGCCCCCAACCGGTGCGCTCTTGCTTGCCGTAAGGTGCTGAAATAAACATCAGGATCAGGAATGTCAGCGCTGCTGCGCCAAACACGCACTGCAGCAATAAAGTATAAGTAGACTGCTCCATGATGACTCCTGTACCGATGGAAAATATGCTGCCATGATAACGCACGATTTCATTGAGGCGAACGCCGTATGTCACATACCGATTCCATGCTCGTGCCTTCCGATGAGGGCTTTAACCATCAAATTGCTGATACTTTTGCTGCGGTGTCCCAGAGTGACCGCAGTTGGACGGAAAAGGTCTGCGGCTCGATTTTCAGGAAAGACGGATCGCTGCAAATAGGTTGGGGAGTTGGAAAATATCTGAACCGCAATGTGATGGATGCATACGCTGGTGTGTCGCGTGGTGTAGAGCAGTGGACGGTGCGAGCCAGCCGAATGTTGTTTCCCACGCCAGATCAGATCAGTGTCGGCCCGATTCATTACGAAGTGATTGAGCCTCTGAAAAAAATCCGCATTCGATTGGAAGAAAATGACGCACAGCCGATTGCCTTTGACATTCTACTGGATGGTTCAGTCATCCCTGCGTTTCTGGAAAACCATGAATTTCGTCGTCAGACATTTGGCTTCCGAACGGAAACCGATCTGTGTCGTTATCATCAGGTGGGCACGGCGAGTGGTTGGTTGAAGATTGATGGAGTGAAGCATGACATCAATCCAGATGAGTGGTGTATGACGCGTGACCATTCCTGGGGGGTGCGTTACGGCGTAGGTAACGAACCGCTGGATCTGATGCCCGGTATTGATTCTTCGCAGCTGCCCATGCATTTTTTATGGAGCCCTATGCGATTTGTAAAACCGGATGGTTCGCAATATTCGCTGCATCACTTTTATCTCAACGTCAATTTTCCAGGCTTTGATCCTGTGTTTCATGGTGGCGAAGAAAAGCCGGATGGCACCCGCGTTGCGTTTAAATCACTCACGCCAGAACTGGTGTATGACAGCAATAATCGTCGATTGAAAGGCGGCTTGCTGCATTTTTTGGAAAACGATGATAGTAAACGCACATTAAAAATTGAAGTGGTGAGCGATACCGGATTCCATCTTGGCACAGGTCTGTATTTCGGTTACAAGGGTTTTCATCACGGCAGCTGGCGCGGCGAGTTGCATGTGGACGGTGAATATATTGCCGATTGCTCGGTGTTTGATGTCGCCAAAGAAATACACCAGATACGCGATTGTGTTATTC
>DAOMGA010000420.1:0-1832 GCA_035430085.1 Pseudomonadales bacterium | reverse complement strand
GGGCCAGTAAGATTCAAATTGTTCCTGTCGGTTAAAAGCCTTTGCCAATACATACAGCCGATTGATTTGCAGATCTGCTGGTATTGTGACGCCAGGCCACCACCAGAACTCACGGTAGTCTTGCGGATTCACCAAGGAAGATGTTTGTATCGAAGCATGATGTTGTGAGCGGTAAATTCCAGCCACAACAATGCTCAGTGCAAACAGTAAACCTACCAGTACACGCGCTGTGCTTTGGCCCATGAAGATTCCCTGTATCTGGATTTCAATTCGCGAAACCATGCCTCGCGTTTTTCTATTGGGTAATCACTGCGGTTGCCGAGTCCTTCGCAGTAGCCATAGCTATGATTGTCATCATTATGGTAAAAACACTGCAATGAGCGGTATAAGGCATACGCGCGTTGATCAGCAGTGGCTTTAGGGTCATCCAGCACTTGTTGAAAAATATTGCTGTCCTGAATTTTTTTGTTGAATCCATCATTGGCGTAATGGCCGGGAATAATGGATTTTCCAGCTAGTGTACGTGCTTCATTAGTATCAATACCCGTAGAAGATATAACAGCCCCACATTGTTGTAGCCAGATGGTTAGACACAAGCGAGAATCTGTGGAAGGCCTGATTGATGCCAGGCTGTCGATAGCGGCAGCAGTGTTTTTGCATGAATAGTCGAGTGTTTCTGCTGCTGTAACATCACACCAGTTTTGATTATCCGGGAGTAAACTGGCGTAATTTTTGTAATGTTCCGCTAGTTTGGCAAAATTTGCAGACACCATATCTTTACGCAACAAAGTGGTTGCAGCCCGTTGTTTTTCATCTGTTGAAATATGTTCCAGTGACAAGATCAGCATCAGAATATCTGCGGATGCTGATTGTTGAATAACAGCTCGCCGATAGTCGGTATTGGTAACGGGGCTGTTTTTTGCAAAAAGAGCTTGTAAATTGCCGGCCAATTCGAGATCTGCTGCTTGTGCAGCTTCAGTATAGGCTTTGAAAAGTGGGGAGGCATTCATATTCCTGAGTGCGCTCCACAGTGCAGCAGATTGATCCCATTGTGATAGCGCCTCAAATGCGTAGGCACGCAGTGCCAACATGCTGTAGGCAGCATAGGATGATTGTGTAGTGAGTGTTTGCCAGTCTTGCGTGCTGTCTACAACCTTCTGGTAATTTTTCTCACTATAAAAACTGTTGGTCAGTAACAACAGGCGAAACGCATCGCCATACCCTGCATCCTGGAAAGCATTTTCATGCGTAAGCAGCTCGGAGACTGGCACCGGTTTCATCGGGCCATCGTCGCGCAGACAGAGCATGATTTGTGTGGCGGCAATCGGCGGCACATTCCAGGCAACACGACAGGCCGGTTTCTCATTCGGCGTGGCAGTGTTGTTGGCTACCATCAGTTGCGGTGGAAATAACACATACCGATCCGTTTCATTGATCAACCCGTTGCTGTCACCATCTGCTTGATGCTGTTGCATAAATTGCAGCGCGGGATAGTAACTGGCTGCTAGTGCGTCGAGATCATTTTGCAACCAGTACGCGCGTCGCTTTAAGCCGCTAGCTGATGCAGCATAACGGCCATCCGGATACTGTTGCAGATAGTTATTGATCGCTTGCAAAGCTAGAGTCGCACTCGCTGTATCTTGCTGACTGAAATCGACTGATCCGTATTGGTTTTCCGGTAGCGATTGGCGCAGGTAAACGCGAATTAAGTTGTAAAGGGAGGTTTCTTTTACCCAACCCGATTTTGCGGTAGACAAGGCAGTGAAGCCCTGTGCAGCTGTTGGGTAGTCAGCGGCATGGAAAGCCTTGCGTGCAGTCAGGTAATCCGTAAA
>DAOMGA010000419.1:0-1833 GCA_035430085.1 Pseudomonadales bacterium | reverse complement strand
GAAGTGACTGCGAGCGTGCAGAAGCTAGGTGAATGATGCCCGCTTGAGATAGCCATCCCTCATGCTGTTAATCTTGTTTGCTATGGCAAACTGGCCGCGCTGCCCCTGTTCCACTTCGAACAGCACTTCCCGCAATTCATTGATAGGGTTCATGCTGCACGTCTGGCAAATGCCCCGCTGGACTTTTACATGCTCCAGCTTTAATGCATCCACCTCTTCAATGGACAAGTCCGCAATGTTTCCTAGCGGTACAGTTTTTTCCCAATCGTGACAGCACAAATAATATTGTCCATTCCAACCGATAAACACTGAATAAAAAGCCAGAGAACACAGTTCGCTTAAACCTTTTTTGTTGATCAGGGAAACGGCTTCGCGCCAGTGCTTTTTATTATTAAGAAACTGGAATGGTATTTCGTGCGATCCACCGCGATTTTCTTCCCGCACGACATGCACATAATCAACACCGGCGTCTTCCCAGAAACTTACAATCGTATCGATCTGGTTTTCATTGCCTTCGTGTCGCACCACGGTAATCTGTACATGACACTTACCACGCGACTGGCGGACAAATTCAAAAATATTATCGCGTGTAACAGAAAAATCGAGACCGTAAATCTTGTCATAATCAGCGTTGATGTCACTGACGCTGAACACCATGCGCTGCAACCCTGCATCCAGCAAACCTGCTGTCAGTGCCGGCGTGAGTCTGGAGCCATTGGATGCAATACCGACAGCCAGACCTTGCTCGATGCCATAACGAACGCATTCAAGAAATTGCGGGTGCAACATCGGCTCACCCAGACCGGTCAGGAATACCTGTGCATGGCTGCCCAGCTCCTGAATGCGCTTCACAGTTTGCCGGAATACCTCCATGCTCATAAAACCCTGCTTCGGGGTTTTTTCACGCGGACAGAAATCGCAGGTGGCGTTGCACCGGTTGGTCAACTCAACATCGATATTGCGGTTAGCTATCTTCATTGCGCTTAGCTATCTTCACAGTAATAGTATTTATGTGTTTGAACGTATCACATCTGCCACGCCTTGACCATTTGAATGACGTCGGCTGTGTATAATTGCCAGCCCTTTTACCGTATTCCCCTTGCAGCCATTATGGATAAAACCTACCAACCCCAAGCCATTGAAGCCCGCTGGTACGCCGAGTGGGAAAAATGCGGTTATTTCCAGCCGTCCGGCACGGGCAAGCCCTACACCATCATGATTCCGCCACCAAACGTGACGGGCAGCCTGCACATGGGGCATGGCTTCAATAACGCGGTGATGGACACCCTCACCCGCTACCATCGCATGCTCGGTCACAACACGCTGTGGCAGCCCGGCACGGATCACGCCGGTATCGCCACGCAGATGGTGGTGGAACGCCAGCTCGCCGCACAAAACATCACGCGCCACGATCTCGGTCGAGAGAAATTTCTCGACAAAGTGTGGGAATGGAAAGCGGAAAGCGGCGGTGCAATTACGCAACAGATTCGCAGACTCGGATCATCAGTCGATTGGTCACGCGAACGTTTCACGATGGACGATGGTTTATCGGAAGCGGTGAAAGAAGCCTTTGTGCGTTTGCATGAAGAAGGATTGATTTATCGCGGCAAACGTCTGGTGAATTGGGATCCGAAACTGCATACCGCGATTTCGGATCTGGAAGTATTGAGCGAAGAAGAAAAAGGCTCGATGTGGCATCTGAAATACGCCGTTGATGGCAGTGATGACATTCTTATCGTTGCAACGACTCGACCAGAAACCCTGCTCGGTGATTCTGCAGTCGCCGTGCATACGGAAGATGACCGTTACAACCACCTCATCGGCAAACAGGTG
>DAOMGA010000418.1:0-1843 GCA_035430085.1 Pseudomonadales bacterium | reverse complement strand
GGACATCATCATGTTGGCCATATCGGCATTCTTGGTGTTGATAAAAAAGGCGCCGAGTTTTATCAGGTATCTCTGGGAGGCAATGCTGGAAATGTAGCAGCCATCGGCGACATTCTTGGCCCATCTTTTTCGCAAGAAGACATGCCAGCCGTTATAGAAAATATCCTTGATGTCTTTGTTGAACAACGCATTGAGGGAGAAAGCTTTATTGATACTTATAATCGCATTGGCCTTGAACCATTCAAGGAGCGCACTTATGCCTGATCAGCCAATTATCAAGAATAACGAAATTGTTAAAGACAATTGGGTAGTTGTTGCTAAAGATATGAACAGCATTCCTGCAGGAGAAAACCTGATTTTGCCGTTGGCATTATGGCTGCAAGAATACAACGCTCTTGATGATCGTAAAGATATAGGCGTCTGGTTTGACAGCGAAGACTTGCCAACACAAGAGCACTCTCAAGCACTAAATAAATTGCCACTGATAGCCATTCATTTTCCTGTATTTACTGATGGCCGGGGCTTCTCGATTGCCAGACTGTTACGGGAACGTTTTAACTATCAGGGCGAATTACGCGCTATAGGCAATGTGTTATGTGATCAACTGTGCTTTATGAAACGATGCGGCTTTAACAGTTTTGTTCTAGCGGAAAAGCGTGACCTTACAGTGGCTTTGGCTTCACTGAATGATTTCACAGAGTATTACCAGACATCTGTTGACCAACCACAACCACTTTTCCGCAGAAGTTAGAATCGTCTTTAACGCCTTACACGCGGCTTGTTAGCTGAAGTTTTATTTGCCGTATTTTTATTTGCTGTAGTTTTACGCGCAGGTTTCTCACCAGGTCGCGCAGCGCGCATAGGCTTACGCAATTCACGCTGCATCTTCTCTTTGTCTTTTGGTGTCAATGGACTGATATCCGGCACAGGCAAACCTGCTTCCTTGTAAAGAATCGCCAGTTCACCCGGCATCAATTCCTGCCAGCGACCTTCCGGCAGTTTATTAGCCAGAAAAACCGGCCCATACCGCACACGTTTCAAGCGCGATACACGCAATCCCTGCGACTCCCACAAGCGGCGCACTTCACGGTTACGCCCTTCCATCAGCGTACAGCAATACCAATTATTGATACTTTCGCCATCATCTCTTTTATGCATCGGTGAAACGTCAGTAAATTTTGCCAAACCATCATCCAGTTCTACACCATCACGCAAACGCTGCAACATTTCGTTATCGACTGCACCCATCACACGCACCAGATATTCGCGATCAATTTGAGCGCTGGGATGCATCAATTTATTGGCTAACTCACCATCCGATGTAATGATCAATAATCCACTGGTGTTGATATCCAGTCGCCCTACAGCAATCCAGCGGCCTTTTTCTAGAGGCGGCATACGCTCAAAAATAGTGGGGCGCCCTTCAGGATCAGAACGTGTACAAATTTCACCAATGGGCTTGTTGTAAAGCAGAACCCGTACGCGTGGACCTTCAAGACGCTTTACGGATATTGGTTTGCCATCCACACAAATTTTATCAGTAAGTGATGCACGATCACCCAGCGTTGCCACTTTTCCATTGAGTGTGATGCGCCCTTCCGAAACCCACGTTTCCAGTGCACGACGCGAACCGAAACCAGCACGAGCCAGTAACTTCTGCAGCTTTTCTGTTGCGGCGGGTTCCGGAGATTTTAGGTTACTGCGTTTTTTCTTGTCTGAAGCAGCTGGCGGCGTTATATCTTTGGCTTTGATTGTTGCTTTGGTTTTTGCTTTGGCGTTTGTTTTTACTTTTTCTTTGCTGATTTTTTTAGGCTTGTCAGATTGCATTTTCGTTATCGCCTTC
>DAOMGA010000417.1:0-1906 GCA_035430085.1 Pseudomonadales bacterium | reverse complement strand
CATGCCTTCCATGCTCGAACAGTTGCGCGCTTACTCTGAAGTGGTGGCAGACACCGGTGATATCGATGCCATTGCCCAATATCAACCGCTGGATGCAACCACCAACCCATCGCTCTTACTGAAAGCCTCCGCCCTGCCCAGCTATGCACCATTGATCGAAGACAGCCTAGCTTGGGCTACCGCACAAACCACCGGAATCAACAACCACGCAGCAGCAGAAAAAACTGCAGCACTCGCAGCTGTTGTTCTCGCGGTAAAAGCTGGCTGTGAAATCAGCAAACGCATTCGCGGTCGTGTGTCGACCGAAGTGGATGCCCGTATGTCTTTCGACACACAGGCCACCATCGAACGCGCGCGTTTGTTGATCCATCTCTACGAACAACACGGTGTGGCACGTGATCGCGTACTGATCAAGATGGCAACCACATGGGAAGGCATAGAAGCTGCGCGTGTATTGGAGCGTGACAACATTCAATGCAATCTCACATTGCTATTTTCTTTTGCGCAAGCACGCGCCTGCGCTGAAGCTGGCTGTTTCCTGATTTCACCGTTTGTAGGACGCGTGCTGGACTGGCACATAAAAAACACGGATATAAAAAGTTTTGTCCCGGCAGAAGAGCCCGGTGTCGCGCTGGTAAAAAATATTTACCAACATTACAAACAACACGGCTTCAACACCGTGGTGATGGCTGCCAGCTTTCGTAACGCTGGCGAAATACTGGCGTTGGCTGGTAGTGACCGCCTCACTATTAGCCCCGCGTTACTGGATGAACTGTCGAAGACGGAAGGCACACTCACACGGCAATTACTGGCTCCGGATAAACAGATACCCAAACCTGTGCCGCTCGATGAAAAAACTTTTCGCTGGATGATGAATCAGGATGCCATGGCGACTGAAAAACTGGCCGAAGGTATTCGACTCTTTACTGTAGACCAGATCGCGCTGGAAAAACTGCTAATCAGTCATGTGCTATAACCGTCAGGATTTTTCTGCTGCCAACACCAGGCATCGCGCATCATGTCGTCGATATTTTTCTCCGCTTGCCAGCCCAGTTCACATTTTGCCAGGCTCACATCCGCCCAGCATTCCGCAACATCACCCTGTCGACGCGGCACCACACGATAAGGCACTTTGCGTCCGCTAGCGGCTTCAAACGCATCCACCATTTGCAACACGCTGTAACCGTTGCCTGTTCCAAGATTCCACACACAGGTACCTCGGCGTTGCTCCAACGCTTGCAAGGCTTTCAGATGTCCTGCTGCCAGATCAACCACATGAATGTAATCGCGCACACCGGTGCCATCTACAGTTGGATAATCATCACCGAATACCGACAGTTCCGGTAATGCTCCAACTGCCACTTTACTGATAAAAGGCAACAGGTTATCGGGAATGCCATGCGGATCTTCACCGATCATGCCGCTTTCATGCGCGCCTACCGGATTGAAATAACGCAACAACGCAATACGCCATGCTGAATTGGCATTGGCAATATCACGCAGGATATCTTCAGCAATCAGTTTGGATTTGCCGTAGGGATTGGTCGGCTGACCGGTAGGTGTATCTTCACGCACCGGCATCATTGCTGGCTCACCGTAAACAGTAGCCGAAGAACTGAATACCAAAGTAAAAACACCGGCTTTTTCCATTGCTGTGCACAACTGGAGCGTCCCGGTCACATTGTTGTCGTAATACTTCAATGGCTGCTGAACACTTTCACCGACCGCTTTCAAACCGGCAAAATGCAACACAGCATAGATCGAGTGCTCAGCAAAAATACGATCCAGTAACGCACCATCGCGCACATCACCCTGAATAAATGTCAGCGAACGCGCTGCTAATGTCTCTACACGCCGCAGGGATTCCTGCGAACTGTTGCTCAGGTTATCCACCACCACCACGTCA
>DAOMGA010000416.1:0-1921 GCA_035430085.1 Pseudomonadales bacterium | reverse complement strand
ATATGCCGTTGAGTCGTGTGTGGGAATTGCTGTGTGGAGGATTGCTCTCCTACATGCAGGCACGCACTGCAACACAGGGATTTTTTGCTAACAGGCCCGCACTGCAACGTGCAGCCAATGAATGTTGCTCTGTCGTGGGCATCGTCTTTTTGGCGATAGCCATTTTTGTGCTGGATAGCAAAACCCCGTTTCCCGGTTGGGCTTCGCTATTACCAACACTAGGCGCGACCCTGTTAATAGCTGTCGGCCCCTCAACCATCATTAACCGGTATTTAATAGGCAATCCGTTTTTTGTTTTCATCGGTTTGATCAGCTACCCGCTCTATTTATGGCACTGGCCGCTGTTGTCTTTTCCTAAAATTATCGACGGCCTGGATTTGCCCACGAACACAAAATTGATCGCCATAGCCTTAGCCATTCTGCTCGCCACGTTAACGTATCACCTGATAGAAAAACCATTGCGACACAAAGGCAACACAACCAGCAGGATCCTTTTACTAGTTGCACTGCTTATAGCACTACTGGGCGCACTGATTTCCAGCGGTCGACTACACCCCGATAACATCAACCAGCTACAAGATAAAATTGCTGCCACCAAACCGGATACCGCTCTCGATACACCATCATCGCCATCCTATAGGGTCAACTTCGACGATCAGGAATACCGCGGGATAGGCAATGGCAAAAAAATCACCATGTATATTGGTGACAGCAATATGGATCAGCATTGGCAAGGCGTTGAAACATTGATTCTGGCAGGCGACGGCACCAGAAAAGCGATTCTGGGCGGATGCCGTATTCCTGTATTGCATACCAATAAAACCGACAGGGATGAACTGGATTGCAACCCGAACAATGAAAAAGCTTTCAGACTGGCTGAGAATAATCCTGATATCGATACAGTGGTGCTGGGTGCGCAGTGGCGCGGTATCATCGGCTTCGATTACATTGAAGGCAATAAAATCTATTCCATTAACACACCCGAAGGCATGCAAAAAGCCATGAATCAATTATCTGATTCTATTCAGCGCCTGACATCCAAGGGTAAAAAAGTTTATGTGTTACTCAACATTCCAGGCGGCGATGAATTTGAACCACACAATTTGATCAAACGCTCCTTGAGTGGATTTCAGGAAGCGATTCACCTGGTGGGCGGCATTACGCTGGATGAACATAAGAAAAGAACGCAGCACATTTCACCACTATTGATAGAAGTGGCACAGCGCAATGGTGCAATTATTCTCGACCCGACGGATTTTCTATGCAGCAACAACTGGTGCAATGCGGTGAGCGCCGACGGCGAACCCATCTACCGTGACATGGATCACCTGAGAGGCTCTTATAGCCGTTATCACCCCGAATTTATTGGCCAGACATTAAAATAACTAATCCGATACGGAAGTAATTAACTGCTCGCCAGAATAAATAAGAGCATCACAGCACAAAAAAATATTTACGGTAATGCTGCAATTCAGCAATCGAATCACGGATGTCATCCAGTGCCAGATGCGAGCTGTTTTTCTTCACACCACCAGCAATTTCTGGTCGCCAACGTTTCGCCAGTTCCTTTACGGTGCTCACATCCAGATTCCGGTAGTGGAAAAATGCTTCCAGTTGCGGCATGCCGCGCCATAAAAAACGGCGATCCTGACAAATACTGTTACCGCACATCGGCGATGCACCTTTCGGCACCCACTGCTCCAGAAACGCTATGGTTTGTCGCTCGGCTTCTGCCGCATCAATATCGCTGGCCAATACTTTTGCTGTTAAGCCGCTGCCGCCGTGTTGGCGCGTATTCCATTCATCCATGCCATCCAGCAGCGCCTTGGGCTGCTTGACCGCCAGTGACGGCCCTTCTGCCAGCACGTTGAGATCACTGTCTGTCACGATAGTGGCGATTTCAATAATCACATCGGTATCA
>DAOMGA010000415.1:0-1925 GCA_035430085.1 Pseudomonadales bacterium | reverse complement strand
ATTTAACGTGTGGTGTGGTGATGGCTGTAAGGGGTTTTCACTCGGCATATGGACGATGCACGACTGGCGACATTGGGAGCCTGCTGAACCTGCGTGGAAGGGCGAAAGATCGCGCCCGTGGGCAGAGCCTTTCAAAAGCAATGAATCATTGAGTAGCTATAATGATAACAGTGGCGTGTTGCGTCTGGTTGAAGTGCGCAGACTGGTAACGCCAATGGTTTTGCCGCCGGCAACTTTAGTGGACCTGGTGCCTGCTGGCAAAGACATGATCATTCTGGTTGATAGCCCTGATAAAGATCCACTGAATAAAATGTTCAAAGGCCTCGGATCTGTTTTTACGTTCTATGATGTACGTGTACAGGAGTTGACACGCAAGCCGGATGGCGGCTGGAGTATGCGTATACTGTTGGTGCTGCGCCCACGCGAATAACTTTTATAGTAATCACATTTAACAGGAGCAATATTTATGGGTTTTGGTATTTATGACGCTACGATCCCCGTTTACATACAGGGTCTGACGACTTTATTGCATCTGCTGGATAAAGCCGAGGAGCACGCCGCCGCAAACGCTGTTGATATCAATGCGTTAATCGAAGGAAAGCTGGCGCCAGATATGTTTAATTTCAAGCAACAAATCCAGATTGCTTGTGATATGGCTAAAGGTGGTGCGATGCGCCTGGCTGGCCAGGAAGTGCCATCGCATCCCGATACTGAAACCACGGTGGCAGAATTGCGTGCACGTATCCAGAAAGTGCTGGCAATTATCAACAGTGTGACAGTCGAGCAGTTTGCCGATGCAGAAGCACGTGAAATCAAAATGGTATTCCCGTCGATAACGTTTGAATTCAAAGGCCCGCGTTTCGTCACGTACTGGTCGCTGCCCAATTTCTTTTTCCATGTCACCACAGCGTACAATATTTTGCGTCATCAAGGCGTAGCCATTGGCAAACAGGATTTTCTCGGTCAATAACAGCGAAAACAAGAGTAGAGAGCTGTATGAAAAACACGTTGCAAGATCAGTTGCTAAAAGCCGGTCTGGTGGATGAGAAAGCCATCAAGCAGGCTAAAAAGCAGCAGCACTCGGAACAGCAGAAAGTGGCAAAAAATAAACGCCATGTCGAAACCGATGCTGTGAAGTTAGCGGCGCAACAGGCATTGGCGGATAAAGCAGAGCGTGATCGCTTGTTGAACCAGCGCAACAATGAGCAGGCGATGCAGCGCGCTATTGCAGCCCAGATTCGTCAGCTGA
This sequence comes from Pseudomonadales bacterium, assembly GCA_035430085.1. GTDB lineage: Bacteria > Pseudomonadota > Gammaproteobacteria > Pseudomonadales > UBA7239 > UBA7239. The sequence goes on along the minus strand of DAOMGA010000415.1, from coordinate 676 downwards.
TTGAAAGTCACCGTCAGAGTCGTGGCGATGCCAGTGTTGCCTATAATTTTTCCGACAATAAAGTCATCAAGAAAATACTGGTGAGCCAGAAAATTATTGACCAGATCCAGTTCGGGCATCTGGCAGTGGTGCGGCTTGACGAAAAATACGAGCTGATTCCTGTGCGAGCCGCTGAAAAAATTCGTGAGCGTGATGCCAGTTGTGTTGTTGTTTGCAATCCGCAGCAGAGCGGACAAAGCGCGGACGATGATCCTTACGCGGACTTCAAGATCCCGGATGATCTGATGTGGTAATAGCGGCACGCGCGCCGATTCTGCTTTTGAATTGCCAGGGATACCGGTCTTGCAGCACAGGGCCAAAATATAAAATGCCGGCATCACGCCAGCCGTCCAGCACTATGCCGCTATCCCACGGTTTACCTTTGGCAACAACGACGATGGCATTGTGTTCGAGTATGCCGTCAGGGTTTGCCTGAACGAAATACAGTTGCCAGTCTGGTGCCGCCAGCGGCTGTAAAGCAGCCGCCAGATCTTTTGCATAGTGAAAGCACAAGCCGCGTGTTTTTGTGCCGCTATTCACTTCAATGTTGTGTATCCATGGTGTGAACCGCACGCCGTACTGGTTGCGTAAGCGGGCAGCTGTATTCACGGCTGTTGAGGCAAACTGCTGCGTTTTT
>DAOMGA010000414.1:0-1935 GCA_035430085.1 Pseudomonadales bacterium | reverse complement strand
TATAAACAAAGTGATTGTCGAGATACAGTGCAAATTCAATCATTCGTAATGAAGCGCCACGGTGCAGTACTACTTCATTTAAGGCATCACCACGAAATATCAATTCCTTTTCGCGCAGCAACTCTGCTTCCAGAAGAAAACGTTCTTCGCAGGTGTATTTGCCCGACAACACTTCGCCAACACGGCTTTCAATTTCATCCGGAGAAATATCTGTCAAAAACCCCAAACTACCGCGGTTGATACCCAGAACAGGTACACCTTGAGAACTTAATGCGCGAGCAGCACCCAACATGCTGCCATCACCACCGACAACAATCACCAAATCACAATGCTCGCCCAATACATCGCGTTGGCATACAGGCAATCCGCCTCCGGCAGCATTTGCCAGGACGGCGGTATCTGACTCCAGCACAACAACACTGCCACGCGCTGATAAAAAATTTATCAGAGCATCCAGCGTATCTATCACCTGCTGACTGCCTTTTCTACCGATCAAGCCGATACGTTTGAACTGATCCATAACTATCAATGCCGTTTAGAGGGGCTGTGGCGATAAAGGAGGAATAACATCAAAAAAGCGGGAGCGCTGATCAGAGCCCAGCCCATTCATACCGTTCAACAAGTAACGAGCACGAAAACCCTGTCGTTGTAAAAAAGTGACTGCCGCACGTGATCGAGTGCCAGTATCACAATAAACAATATAATCACGACCGATTCCCAGCTTTGACGTCATGAGTAAACGCAGGCATGCCAATGGCGTATTAATCGCATCCAGCATACGTGCCACACCAAATTCTTCACTAATGCGCACATCCAGCAATTGAGAACCTCTAGCCAAGGCGACATCAAGATCAGCTGACTTGATGTGATCCACTTCCGGCTCACGCAACAGCAACATAAAATCAGGTTTATCCAGACGCATTAATAAACCATCCGTCACCATCGTGACCGAAGCATTACGGACTGTTTCATAAATCAGGGCATCTTCACCAAAACAACGTCCGTAGCCTATATCCACAATGTGCCGATCAATATCTTCATCCGGATGACGCCGCGTCACTGCAGCCATACCGCGACGAATAAAATAACACCCACCTCCACTGCCACTTTCTCCCTGGCGCACAATGACATCACCTGCATTGACTTGCATAGGTCTGAGACAAGAAAAAATCTGCTCTACATTCAGTGGCGGTACTTTCACAAATAAATTGGATTTGAGTAACGTTAAACGCCAACCTTCTTCATCGTCATACCCGGATCGATAAGATAAATCCAGTTCAATGGCGGCCGCAACATGATCCCAGCACAACTGTCGATCCAGCAAGTTTTTATCAATCCGCAGACACACGCAATCTGTCACTGCAATAGATGAAATCAAACCAGACATGCCATAACCCAACGGAAATAGAACTTCCGGAGTGTGGACAATCTTGCCTTCAGGATAATAAAACGCGGCTTCACCTGAAAGAATGAAAAAATAGTATCGACCAAAATCCGCCATGGAAAAAAGTCGCTGCCCGCGACCGATCAATTGCCAATCGGACTGATCCAGCAAAACTTGTAACGAATGCTCACTCAATCCTTTCATGGGAACAAGGCGGCGAATTAATGGCAGGGGCAAGCTACGCATAGAACCTTCTACAAGAGCATTCCGACTGATTAAAACGGAATCACAGGCTTAAGTAAACCTTATGCACCCAAAACCGACAAATGAAAACCTCACGCCCTCGCCAATAACAAAAAACCCCTATAAAAGGGGTTTTTTGTTGGCAAGCACTACAATGCAGATCAAGTCAGCACGGTATTAACCCTGTTGGTCAGCCACTGCTTCAACAGGCGCCGCAGACTCCTCCGTACCTTCTTCGATCATCGCTTCCTTGATAGACAACTTGATTCGACCACGATTATCAACATCGAGAACCTTGACGCGGACTT
>DAOMGA010000413.1:0-1935 GCA_035430085.1 Pseudomonadales bacterium | reverse complement strand
GCGGCTACAAAACGTTCTTCACAGGCAAATGGCATTTGGGTGAAGCGGATTACGCGCTGCCATCTGCGCAAGGCTATGACGAAATGAAATACGCGGGGCTTTATCACCTGAATGCGTACACCTATGCCGACCCGACCTGGTTCCCGGATATGGATCCCAAATTACGCGCCATGTTTGAAAAAGTTACCAAGGGCTCTTTATCGTTGGTTGACGGTAAAGTCGTCGAGGAATTCAAGATCAATGGTCAGTACGTGAACACGCCAACCATCAATGGCAAAGAAGGCGTAGTCGGCATTCCTTTTTATGATTCCTACGTTGAAAAAGCATCACTCGACTATCTCGACAAGAATGCCAAGTCTGACAAGCCATTTTTCATGAGCATCAATTTCATGAAAGTGCATCAGCCCAATATGCCTGCGCCTGAGTTCCAGAATGCATCACTATCAAAAACTAAATACGCTGACTCTATTGTCGAAAATGATGCGCGCATTGGCAAAATTCTCGACAAGGTCAGGGAGTTGGGTCTGGATAAAAACACTTATGTTTTCTGGACGACAGATAATGGCGCGTGGCAGGACGTTTACCCTGATGCGGGGTACACCCCTTTCCGCGGCACCAAAGGCACCGTGCGCGAAGGCGGCAACCGCGTTCCATCGATTGCCTGGGGACCTAAAATCAAAGCTGGCACTGTCAACAACGATATCGTCGGCGGCCTGGACTATATGGCCACTTTTGCGTCACTCGCCGGCATCAAACTGCCGGAGAAAGACCGTGAAGGCCAGCCTACTATTTTTGACAGCTATGATATGACGCCCATATTGTTCGGCACAGGAAAATCAGCACGCAATAGCTGGTTTTACTTTACTGAAAATGAATTATCTCCCGGCGCTGCGCGCGTTGGCCACATCAAAGCTGTGTTTAACCTGCGCGGCGATAACGGCCAGGCAACTGGCGGCTTGGCTGTGGATACCAATGTCGGCTGGAAGGGTGCAGAAAAATACGTTGCCACCATCCCGCAAGTCTTCGATCTCTATCAGGATCCACAGGAACGTTATGATATTTTCATGACGAACTGGACAGAGCATACCTGGGCGGTAATACCCATTGACTCAGCAGTCAAGGAACTCATGCAGACGTATGTGAAATACCCACCAAGAAAGATGCAAAGCATGACTTATGACGGGCCAATTACAATATCGAAATATGAGAAATATCAATTTATCAAGGACCAGCTAAAAACCGGGGGTGTTAGTATAGGATTACCAACGGGCAACTGATGTGAAAACTTCTACGGCTCCCCAGGGAGCCGTTTTTTTACCCTTTAATTCAGGTGATATACCATGAAAAATTTAAAATCCTTTGCATTGGTTTTCCTGTTTTTTTTCAGTTATGCACTCCCCGCCTTTTCAGAAGATCCTCTTCCATCATGGAATGATGGAGCAGCAAAAAAATCCATCATCACATTTGTAGAAAAAACAACAAATGAAAAATCACCGGATTTTGTTCCTGGACCAGAGCGCATCGCCACCTTTGATAACGACGGCACACTGTGGGCAGAACAACCAATGTACTTCCAGCTGTTCTTTGCGCTGGATCGTGTGAAAGCACTCGCACCACAACACCCGGAATGGAAAACACAGGAACCGTTCGCTTCGTTGCTGAAAGGCGATGTAAAAGCTGCACTGGCTGGCGGTGATAAATCCATTCTTGACATTGTCATGGCGACACACGCTGGTATGAGCACGGATGAATTCAACCAGATTGTGAAAGACTGGATCGCCACAGCAAAACATCCTGTGACCAGAAAGCCCTTCACCGGAATGGTGTACCAGCCGATGCTGGAGCTGCTCAACTACTTGCGCGCTAATGGATTCAAGACTTTTATTGTTTCCGGCGGTGGCGTTGAATTCATGCGCCCATGGACAGAAAAAGTGT
>DAOMGA010000412.1:0-1936 GCA_035430085.1 Pseudomonadales bacterium | reverse complement strand
AGGATCACCAAACAACATCACAAAGGTAACAAGATTCAACACGGCCGCCCCTCACGGAATTAATGTTGGCGATGTTTTCCTTGTATCGGCGAGTGTTTACGATAACCCATCAAACCCTGATTTTATAAATAAAACATGGACAGCGAGAGCTGTTGGCGGTTTGTATATTGACCTATATGACTACTATGGAAGTGGAGAGTATTTTGATGCCAGCTACGTGATCACACCTGGCAACTTAGCAAAGATAACGGTTTCCTCGGTGACATATCAGGCATTCAGGACAACCGATGTCGGAGCAAGGGTGTCAATAAACGGCGGAACAGCAAAAATCACATCCGTAACAAGCGGGGCGGCAGCTGTTGCTACAATAGAATCCGTCATGACATCAGCATCGTCAGCGGTAAAAAACTCATGGGCAATAGAATATCCAGTGTGGAGATCGGGCAACTATCCCGGCGCGGTCAGTATCTTTGAGCAGCGCCTTTTGTTTGGCGGGTCTCCAAGCTTCCCCAATAGCGTTTGGTTGTCTGTGATTGGCGAGTACCTGAATTTCACGCCAGGCGTCAATGACTCGGACAGCATCAATCTGTCTGTTGCATCCGATGAGGTTGCTGATATCCGACACATTGCCCAGACAAAGGCGCTGATTGCGCTGTCTTCTGGCAGTGAATACACGTTCTTCGGCGGTGTTGAAAAGCCAATCACTCCGACAAACGTGCAGGTAAAAAACCAGTCCGTTTATGGTTGTTCTGGTGTTCGCCCGCAGCGCATTGGTAACGAGCTTTATTTTGTGCAGCGCTCTGGCAGGAAGCTTCGTGCGATGGCATACAAATTCGATTCTGACGCATACGGATCGCCAGACCTGTCCGTGATTTCTGAACACATGACAGAGAGCGGCATTGTTGATATGGCATACCAGCAGGAGCCGGAGTCCATTCTTTGGCTGGTGCGTGCTGACGGCGCCCTTGTATCGGTAACCATAGACCGCGATCAAGATGTCATTGCGTGGGCAAAGCACGATGTCGGCGGGTTCGTCGAGTCAATTGCCTCAATACCCGCTGACGCCAGAGACGACCTGTATCTGATTGTTCGCAGAACCATCAATGGCGAAACAGCCAGATATGTTGAGCGAATGAATGGCCTGGCAACGCTTGATTGTGCGGTCTTTGGAACCAGCGAGGCCGGCACTGATACATGGTCTGGCCTTGATCATCTTGAAGGTAAAACGGTAACAGTGATTGCTGACGGCGCATTGATGAATCCGCGCGTAGTGTCTGGCGGAAGCATCACCATTGAGCGCCCTGCATACTCTGTCCAGATCGGGCTGCCCTTTACACCAGAGCTGGATCTGCTGACTCCAGAGGTTGGCACACAGTCAGGCAGCTCTGCTGGCAGCGCAATGCGCGCATGTGAAATATCACTGCGCATTCACGAAACAAAAGGCGCAAAAATTAACGGCGACTACATACCGTTCAGACGGTTCGGCTCCGGAATACTTGACGTAAATGCCGAGCCGTTCTCCGGTATTTGCAGGCTTGAAAATCTAGGCTGGGAAAAGGGCGATCTGCCAATCTCAATAGAGGGGATTCCTGGAATGCCGCTGCATGTGCTTGCCGCCATATTCAAATACACGAGCAACGACGGATGATCATTGAGACGCGCAACGCGACAATTGATGACGCCTTGTTCATTGCTGAGAACATCCGGCCGGCCGATGTTGCAGAGCTGGCTGCTGCCGGATACACAGACATCAAGGCTGCTGTCGAGTGTTCATTTTCAACATCAAAGAAATGCAGGGTCGCAACTGTTGACGGAATCCCTGTTGCGATTCTTGGTGTGTGCGACTCAGCGATCAAGGGGGTTGGCGTGATCTGGATGCTTGGGACTGATGGCATCTACAGCATCAGTAAGCGCTTTTTGCTTGGCAGTAAGGCAG
>DAOMGA010000411.1:0-1939 GCA_035430085.1 Pseudomonadales bacterium | reverse complement strand
TTATTTTGTCGGTAATTGAACCGTTGCCTTCCCAATCAAAATGCAGGATTTTTCGCACATCTTTGCTGTGCGTACTCGGCATCACCCACAAACCGATTTTTAATGCGGCATACGCTAGTGGTGGAATGGTAAATGGATTGATTAACCATACCAGGCTGAGAGATATGGGGAGATTGGCGCGCAACCATACCGCAATAAAAGCTGCGGTGATCATGTGGCAGGGAAAGATCATCAAGGTGATGCTGGTAAAGAATGCGACAAAAAATGCACGGGACACGCTGTGACGATTCAGGTGCCAGAGGTTGGGATCATGGATTCGATGCCCCAACGGTCCCAGCAGATTGCTTTCTTTCAGGGCGCTGGTTTGCGTTGCTAGCCGCTTGAAAAGTTTCTTTGGCATTCTATGGTTGCGCGCGCTGCTTGATGCGTTTTTTTTGCCGCGCATTCCAGTCGCGTATTACGTGCCAGCGCCAGAACAGTTGCACGATAAAATAACTACTGAGACCGAGGAATGTTCCTATGATAAAAGTACCGAGTAGTAATGGTTGCCAGGCTTGCTGCAAAAGATAAATAAATCCTTGTGCTTCTTCTTGCAGGGTTTCTTTTGTCCATTCGAAATTAAGGAAAATATCAAAGTTGATATTTAAATCCGCTGGAATAAATAATGTGCCGATTTTTAGTGCTGCATAAATAATCGGTGGGGAAGTAAACGGATTGGTAATCCATACGAGCCCGCAGGCAATCGGCAGGTTACCGCGTATCCAGATCGCGAGCACGGCGGCTACTAGCATTTGGCCGGGGAACATCAGAAAGGCAAAGCCTGCAAACAGGCCTGCCAGAAAAGCGCGGGATACGCTGTGTCGATTCAGGTGCCAGAGATTCGGATCATGGATGCGGTGACCGAGTGCCGACAAGCTGCCGCTGGCGAGCAACTTGTGTCGGTCAATGGTGAAGCGCTTGAAAATTTTACGTGCCATGAATGGATTGTTTCTTTGTGGGTGTCGCTGTGGGTATCGTTATGCAGACCTACATTATCCACATATTAGTAGGGTTGTATCTGCGCAATTACTCGCTGGCAAAGTAATGCAGTAGGGTATTCATGCATTGAGGAAGCCAAGTAGTGCTGTGGTTAGCATCAATGGCTGCTCTTCGGGAATAAAGTGCCCGCTCTGTATGCCTACGCAGCGCAAATCAGAGAATGGCGCGCTGATGCTGTCTGCATAAGCGTCTCCTGCAGGATGGTAATCGGCTACTGGTTCACCATTGTCGAAGCCTTTGGGTAGCAGCAGCGGCGTGTAAACGTATAACGAAGGGTTGGTGATACGCTTGCCCAGATCCTCAGGTGCAAAACAGATCGCGTGACGGTAATCCGGGTGTCTGAAAGGTCCACCGGCATGTTGCCAGATAGTTTCGCAGGTATCGCCACTCATCATTTGCCATTGCCCGTCGCCATCCTGTCGGTAAAAAGGCAGTGCGTCGCGATACAGCGATACTGAAGCTGCCTGTGTGCCAGGTTGCGCCAGGTTGTCGATGTAGTGCTGTAACGATGCCTCATCGCACCAGTCGAGCCCTGGCATGCCCTGTGCCGGGAAAGGGGATACCACCGTTGCAGGATAGGTGGCTGCCTCACCAGCAAAACACCAGCGGATGAATGCTTCATGACCCAGCTCAAAAAATCTTTCTGCCCAGCCGGGCACTTTTGCCCATAAACCGTGTGCGGCCCAATGTGGCCAGTGGGTGGTGGAGCAGTCAATCAGGCACAATTTGTTGATGCGCTCGGGAAAATCCAGCGCCATTTTGAAGGTGACCATACCCCCCCAATCGTGACCAGCGATATGTGCTTGCCCAATGCCCAATGCATCCAGTAGCGAAATCATATCGGCAGCCAATTGTTTTCGTGACAGCGGTAGACCGGATTTTTCTGATTCACCGAACCCGC
>DAOMGA010000410.1:0-1940 GCA_035430085.1 Pseudomonadales bacterium | reverse complement strand
ACCACGTATGAGCCATAGAATGGGCCGAAAAAAGACACTTTCAGGTAGCCCTCATTTTTGTTGTCAACAAACTGCGCTTTGCCTATTGCTTCTTTCCATTGTTTTTTCGCAGGGTCATAGCCGCGATTCAATACGCGCACACTGCCATCTTCTTGCAAGCTGTATTCTGCATTCACATGATCCAGCCCGCGTTCAAAGGAGTGATCCAGCCGCGCGATTTCATACCAGCGGCCGAGATAGCGGTCGAGTGCAAAGGGTTGCACGGGCTGGACGGTATCGGGTTTGCCGAGGCAGCCGAGCAGGGCAAGAGCGAGCAGGGCGAGGGTGATTTTTTTCATCAGGGTGTCCGTGTGTGTTGATTGCGATGCTACGCAACGGCATCAAAGCGTGGGATTTGTATCCGGGATTTTTTTAGTGCTTTCTCAGCTTCTTCTGTGTCGTAATCAGTTTGTAATCCAAGCCAGAAGCCGGGGGTTGAACCGAAGTACCGTGCGAGACGGACGGCGGTGTCGGCGCTGATGCCGCGCTTGCCATTACAGATTGCCGAGATACGCATTTGTGGTACGCCAATATCTTTTGCAAGTCTATATTGACTGATGCCGTGCGGGATCAGAAATTCTTCGCGTAATACTTCACCAGGATGAATATTGGGTAGTTTTTTCATGATTTTCACCTCTCAATGGTAGTCGCAAATTTCTACGTGCTCTGCATCACCGCCTTGCCATACAAAACAGATGCGCCATTGGTCATTAATGCGGATGCTGTGCTGTCCTTTTCTGTTTCCACGCAATGCTTCAAGTCTGTTGGCCGGTGGTATCCGCAAATCATCAAGTGTCTGTGCATTGTGCAGCATCCGCAATTTTCTGCGTGCTATCGCTTGTATCGATTCTGGCAAGTGTCGTGAATATGTGCCGTCCCAAACAGTGCGTGTATGCTTGTCCTGAAAATGCCTGATCATGGTTATGCTAATCCTTAGCGTTAGTATCGTCAATGATAAGTATATGGGGCAATTATCCTTAAAACAGGCTTGAGTCTATATTCAGGTAAGGGCTCGTGCAATGAAGTTTGTAGGCAAGTTTTGTGGCAAACAATGGCAATATGACGTTGTTCTTTCACTGGGCAGCACAGCATGATCAAGAAAGCAGACATGAACATTGCCATCATCGGCGCGGGACCATTGGGTATTGCCGCCGGGCGCGAGTTGTTGCAACAAGGTTTTCAGCGTTTTACGGTGTTTGAAAAAGAAGACGCAGCTGGCGGCACCTGGCATATGCAGACGTATCCCGGTCTGGCGTGTGATGTGTGGGCGCATTCCTATACGTATTCTTTTGCGCCGAACCCGGACTGGTCTTCCTCTTTTGTTTATCAACCGGAAATCGAAGCGTATTTGCAAAAATGCGCGCGGGATTTTGGTGTGCAGCCGCATATCCGTTTCAACACGCGTGTGCTGTCTGTCGAGCTGCAAGCCAACCAGCAATGGCAGCTCACCCTAGGTGATGGTGCTGTGGAATATTTTGATGCGGTGATCAATGCCATGGGCAACCAGCACACGCCGGTGATGCCGGATATCCCGGGCATAGACACGTTTGCAGGCGCAAGCTGGCACAGCGCCAACTATAACCATGCGGTGGATTTGCGCGGCAAGCGCGTGACGGTGATCGGCTCGGCAGCAGCGGCGATCCAGATTGTGCCGGAAGTCGCAAAGGTGGCAGGACAGCTGACGGTATTGCAGCGCTCGCCGAACTGGATTGTGCCGCGCAACAACAAACCCTATTCCGCGTTCACGCGCAAACTGTTTCACCGTTTTCCATTCACGTTGCGTTGTTTGCAAGCCGTGCAGAATGTGTTGATGGGTTTTGTGCACAAGGCGTTTCTGCTAGATGACAATCGACGCGTGCTGTTTGAAAAAATGGCGCGCCAGTTTATTGAAAAGACGATCA
>DAOMGA010000409.1:0-1954 GCA_035430085.1 Pseudomonadales bacterium | reverse complement strand
AGCGTCGCGACGCTGGAGATCGCCGCCACTTGGCTCGCACTTGGACTGAATACCGACAATGTGACGTTTTATCGCCAGTCAGATGTGCCAGAAATCACCGAATTGGCCTGGTTGCTCTCGTGCCTGACTGCCAAAGGTTTAATGAACCGTGCGCACGCGTACAAGGCTGCTGTTGCTGCCAATGAAGACGAAGGCGACAGTGATCCGGATAAAGGCATCACCATGGGCTTGTTTGGTTATCCTGTGCTGATGGCGGCGGATATCCTGATGTTCGGTGCAACGCATGTGCCGGTAGGGCGCGACCAGATCCAGCATGTGGAAATGGCGCGTGATATTGCCCAGCGTTTCAATCACCATTTTGGCGAGCATTTTGTGCTGCCCGCTGCCACGGTGGATGATCATGTTGCTGTTTTGCAGGGTCTGGATGGTCGCAAGATGAGCAAGAGTTATGGCAATACCATCCCGCTGTTCCTGCCGCCGAAACAGTTGCAGAAAAGCATTAATAAAATTGTGACTAATTTATTGGAGCCGGGTCAGCCAAAAGACCCGGATACGTCGACGGTTTTCCAGATCTGGCGTGCTTTTGCCACGCCGGAGCAGACGGCAGAGATGCATCGCGAGTTCACGCAGGGCATTGCATGGGGCGAAGCCAAAAAGCGTTTGTGCGCACTGATTGATGGCGATATTGCCGAGGCGAGAGAACGGTATAACGTTCTGTTGGCTAACCCGGCTGCAATCGAGCAGGAATTACTGAAAGGCGCACAAAAGGCCAGAGCGATTGCGCAGCCATTTATGAAAAAAGTTCGTGCAGCCGTGGGGATTCGCCCGCTGTTGTAGGGTGTTTTCAGTGCGGTTGTGATCGACAGGTCTTTACAGTAGTCTGTTTGTAAAGCTGTCATTCATCAACCGGTTTCCAGAACGTGAAAATAAAAAGACTGGCACTGGATGTGGAATTGACCAATCGCTGCAATGCGTTGTGCAATTTCTGTCCACGCGATAAAACGCCCGAACAAGGCTTTATGAGCGAAGCCGTGTTTCAGAAAGCTGTGCAGCGCGCAGCTGAAGAAGGGTTGTCAGTGATGCTGACGGGGCAGGGCGAATCATTAATCCATCCACGTTTTGACCAGTGCGTCAGTTATCTGGCTCAAAAACATATCGCATTTGCACTCACCACCAACGCCGCACTGCTGACGCCGGAGCGATCCGCTTTTGTGCTGGACTCTGGCAGTTCACGTATCACGTTCAGCATCAGTGACCTCGAAGAAGATTACGAAGAAGTCTACAACCTGGACTTTGATACGATGCGTCGTCACGTCGATCATTTTATGTCGCTCAATGCCGGGCGCAGTGAAGATAAGCGTAGTGAAGTGTGGATCAGTATTGTTGAACATGACATTAACCGCGAAAAAATTCCTGCCATGCGCGCCTATTGGGAAAGTGTAGGCGTGACAGGTGTGTACGTATTTCGTCAGATTACGCGTGGTGGCGCGTGTGAAACCGGTCATTATTTCCTGCGCAGTGAGGCGTATCGCATCGAAGCGGAAGCATTGATGGCGCAAAAGGGTATTTCCACACTTTGCAATCTGGCATTTATTGCACCTTTTGTTGGATGGAATGGGCAGTACTATGTTTGTTGTAGCGATTATGAAAAAGTGGAGCCACTGGGGTCTGTGTTTGATTACAGTCTCAGCGATATGGATACGATCAAGAAGAGCAGTATTGCCGGTGGGAATTCCGCCTGCCTCAAGTGCAATTACGATCCTGTCAATGTTGTGCGCGAAGCGATGTTTGAAGTGGAAAATGGCGAGGCTGCACGTTCAAGAATATCCAATCGTCTGGCGGTGCTGAAAGAGCAACAAGTGAATAGCCCGGAATTGTATACAGTGATCGACTGGCGTACAGAACATGCAGAAAATATGCTGCATAACACCGGCTTGATAGCCGTGCAGAAGTG
>DAOMGA010000408.1:0-1960 GCA_035430085.1 Pseudomonadales bacterium | reverse complement strand
TAGTGGATTGCCAATCATGAGAGAGCCTGTTTACAAAAAACGTCGTATCGCTCCCGCAGCCGCAGCTTTTGACCAGCATTGCAGTCGCATTAACGATTTTATTGTGGTGACAGAAGCGAATTCCAATGTCTATCTGATTGAAACGCCGGCAGGTGGCATCTTGATCAACACGGGTATGGGATTTGAAACGCCGGTAATCGATCACAACCTGCGAAAGTTTTCGCAAGTGCCGATCAGGTATGTCATTTCCACGCAGGGTCATGTCGACCATGTCGGGGGTGTACAGTATTTCCGTAACCAGTATCCGGATCTGCAATACATCGCCACAACTGCCAACGAAGAACACCAGAGCTACGATGCGCGTGTACAAAAATTTCGTGCTGCGCGCTCAGCGTTTCGTTTTCAGGATGACTTTATAAAAGTATTTGGGGATTACGCCAAGTCGGGATACACAAAAATCAATGCCCAGGATCGTCCGGTAGCCGATATCGCATTTGATAAACGTTATGAATTTTCATTGGGTGGTCTGGATGTGGTGCTGATGGCTGTGCCCGGCGCAGAAACCAACGATTCGCTCATCGTGTGGTTGCCGCAACACAAGATTGTATTGACCGGCAATCTGTTCGGTTGCCCATTCGGGCATTTCCCGAATCTGGTGACAGTGCGCGGTGATCGCTACCGTGATGCATTGACTTGTGCAGCAGCGGCACAAACGGTGCTGGATCTGAATGCCGACTTATTGTTGTACGGCCACCATGAGCCGGTAGTCGGTGCAGAAGTGATTCGTGCGGAAGTCACAGCGTATCGTGATGCGGTTCTGTATGTGCACGATGAAGTCGTGAAAGGCATGAATGCCGGAAAAGATTTGTACACCTTGCAACAGGAAATTACTTTGCCAGCTGAATGTGAAATCGGGCAGGGTTACGGAAAAATCAGCTGGAGCATCCGTGCCATCTGGGAAAACTACGCCGGTTGGTTCAAACACGAATCGACCACCGAGCTTTACAGCGTGCCGCAGAAAGATATTCACGCCGATCTGGTGGAATTAGCAGGCGCTGATGCCTTGATTGAACGAGCCAGACAAAAATATCTGGCAGGAATGAATGAAGAAGCACTTCACCTGCTTGATATTGTTCGCCATGCAGAACCGGATCATGCGGGTGCCGCAGCACTAGCAATCGAGGTGCACGAAAACTTGTTGGAGGATGCCAAAACTTTTTGCACTACCGGTAATTTCTGGCTGGTGGGTTGGTTGCAAAACCAGATCAAATTGTTGAAAGGTGGTGTGACGGCGCCGCTGTCGTTTAAATAGTGCCATTTAAATAGTTTCATTGAAATAGGGCTTGCGATATGACGGCGTTACGAATTACAGATCTCGCGCAACCGCAACTGACGGAAGCACAGCAGGGCGCACTGGATGCAACCAAAGACATGGCGGTGGATTTATCGGTAGAAGGCATTCTTGCTGATGCGCGGCGCAAGACGCAGCTGGATGACTTCGGGTCACAAGATTTTCTGCGCCGCTTGCAGTTGTTGTGTGACGAGTGGAACAGTGATGCGGGTTTGACCAATATTGGCAAACTGACGTTGCGCAATTCATTGGTGCAGTATGCGCGCAATCGTTTGTTGATTCAGGATGTATTGAAGCAACATCCTGAAATTCATGATGAGCAGATTACGCAACCGATTATTGTTTGTGGATTGCCGCGTTCCGGCACCACGCACATGCTCAACCTGCTCGCCTCCGACAGCCGCTTGCGTTCGCTGCCGCTGTGGGAATCGTATGAGCCGGTGCCATCACCGCTCGATAAACAGCGTGAAGACGGTGTTGACCCGCGGTATGCGCGCTGTCAGAAAAAATGGGACATGACTCAGCAGATGACGCCACTGCTAGCTGCCATGCATCCGATGAATCCGGATCATATCCACGAAGAACTGGAATTGATGAATCCGGATTTTG
>DAOMGA010000407.1:0-1975 GCA_035430085.1 Pseudomonadales bacterium | reverse complement strand
ATGCGGCATGGCTGCAATATGTTCGACCACAATATCCAGCTCTTGCACCAGTTCTGCGCTGATCACGCCACTGGCACCTGACATCAAACGCGCCAGCTCGCCCAGCTGCTCCTGTGTTGGTCGCTCACCTTTTGCAATCACGCCTTGCAGCACGCCGCCTGCTACGGCGGAACTGGATGAAGAACAGACGTGCACATCTTCTACTGCCAGCACCCACCATAACATTGCATCAATCTGTTTGATCTGTTCGCCAGGCGCGTCGCACAACGGTGTGCGAAATTCCCTATGCAAGCGCTCTTCAAACGCATCCACAGTTTTTTCGGCATTTTGCAAAAAGCGCAGAAAACGCCAGCCGCCACGCGCACGAATCCACCACGCCATTTTTAACGGCTCTTGTAGCGCAGGCACTTCCTCACCACAAATACTGTAGCCGGCTTCGCTGGCGCTCATACCGGCGATATGACCAGAACCCGCCACCTTTCCACTGAGGTTAAAAAACCAGTGCCCATAAAAACTGCACACCTGCTTGTAATCGTCTTCTATTTTTTCTTGTGCACCCAACATGACATCCATATTCTGGAACGCATATTCGATGCCGCGCAAGGTGACAGACAATGTCAATGGACACACTGCACCCGGCATCATCTCGCCGATGTTACCGGTGGTCATCACATCCGTCGGCAAGCATCCGGAGTCAAATTCATTGAGATCTGCTGGCAAGGTAGTGACCGGTCTGGCTTGCAACCAGTAAAGCTCACCGCTGTTATCAAACGCCCATTCTGTGTCCAGTGGTTCTCCAAAACGCGCTGCGGCATCACGCGCCTGTTGCGTCAACGTTTGAATATTTGCATCCGATAGAACCGGAGCTACCGCATCAACCAGATCGCGCACAACAATACGGTCTTGCAAATCAATTTCATAATGATCCGGTGTTGCTTCACCACTCACCAACGCTTCGCCCAAACCTTGCACCGCATCGATGACCAGCCTCTCGCGCCGTGCCGACACAGGATCTGCCGTAAACAACACACCTGCTGTGCTGGCATTGACCATGCGCTGCACCACCACACACATTGTCACCGCACCCGATGCATCACGTCGATAGGAAGCTGCACGATGCGATTGCAATGACGCAACACACTGCCGTATCGCCTGCTGCAGTGCATCCAGCCCTTCAACATTCAGTACCGTTTCATACTGACCGGCAAACGATGCGTCACTGCCGTCCTCATCCAATGCGGATGAGCGCACAGCGACAAGCCCACCGCCCAGTTCCGCATAATGACGGGCAAGATCATCAGGCAGGGAATCAATATCGACATTCAGCAATACAAAACCCGGCGGCACAGAAAAACCGAGTTTTATTAATCGATACAAGCCATTGGCTTTGCCGCCTGCCTGAATGCCATCGAGTTGATCCAGCGGCAGGATGCGAGATGTTTCTGGTGAAAGTGTCATAAGATATGCCAGCGTTATTAATTGCGATTCACACCGCTCACACAACAACACAAAATGGCACAGAAGAAAAGTCGATGAACAGCGCAAACGATGACAACAGCTACCAACTGGCGCCCTCCAACCAGCAACTCAAACATATTACGGGTGAATATGGCCTGCCATTTCTCGGCAAGACCATCGCCATGTTTGCTAACCCTATCAAGATGTTTCATCAGCATTACCAGACATTCGGACCGGTGAGCCGCATTTCCATCACGGGTCAGAAAGCTGTCTTGCTACTGGGGCCACAATACTTGCAAATGCTGTTACTCGATCCCGATCGCAACTTTTCCACCAAGAAAGGCTGGGATATTTTCATGAGCGATTTCTTTGCTGGCGGTTTGTTAATGCGCGATTTCGAGGAGCACCGCATTCACCGGCGCATCATGCAAACCGCATTCAAATCGGACAGCATGCGCCACTACACGCACACCATCAATACAGTGGTGGCGAGTGCTGTGACGCGATGGCAACAACA
>DAOMGA010000406.1:0-1978 GCA_035430085.1 Pseudomonadales bacterium | reverse complement strand
CTGTTGTGCTCGCTGCGCGCACTGCATCGAAATTAACCGATGCAGCACAGCAGATTGCGGCGCTGGGTTTGGGTACAAAAACCTTGGAAGTCCCGACCGATATTTCCAAGCCGGAAGACTGCAAAAACCTGGTGGCAAAAACCGTGGAAGCATTTGGTTGTGTCGATGCACTGGTTAACAGCGCGTATATTCCGGGGCGTTTTGGCTCGTGGGAAAAATGGGATTTTGACGACTGGCGCAAAACGTTTGATGTGAACCTGTTTGGCTCGATGACGTTGGCACGTGAAGCGGCGAAAGTCATGAAAGATCAGCCGCAACGCGGCGCGATTGTGATGGTGAACTCGATGGTCACCAAGCAAGTGATCAGCGCGCAGGCAGGTTATGCCACCTCAAAGGGCGCACTGGCTACCGCGACCACAGCGATGGCGTTAGAGCTGGCACCGTTGGGTATTCGCGTTAACAGCTGTTTCATGGGCTGGATGTGGGGCGCGAATGTGAAAGGTTTTGTCGAAGGTATGGCAGCCAAAAGTGGTGTGGAGCCATCGGTGGTGAAAAAAGGCTTCGAGAAAAATATTCCGTTGGGTGAAATGCCAACCGATAAAGAATGCGCAAAAGGCTGTATGTTCCTGGTGTCTGATTACGCAAAAGTGATTACGGGTGCGTCGCTGGATATCAATGGCGGCGAATACATGCCGGTAGGCTGAGGAGAACACTGATGCGTTACACCATTGAACAAGTCATGGACCGGTTGGAAATTGAAGACCTGATTACGGATTACGCAGCGATTATCGACAGTGGAGAAGTAGACAAGCTCGACGCTATTTTTACGCCGGATGCCGCTATCGATTATTCAGCCATGGGCGGTGCAAAAGGCGCTTATCCGGAAGTGAAAGAGTTTCTGCGTAAAGCATTAAAAGGCTTCAAGAATACCCAGCACCTGATCAGCAACTTCGAGATCAAGCTGGACGGTGATCGCGCCACTGGCAAGATCATGTGTTTCAACCCGATGGAAATGGATTCAGGTGAACGTCCCGCGATTCCGGTGTTTTTTATCGGCTTGTGGTATCACGATGAATACGTGAAAACAGCGGATGGTTGGCGCATTGCTGCGCGTTCAGAAACGAAATCCTGGACGCACAACCTGCCGTCGTTTATGAAGTTGTAGTCTAGAAAGTATAGTTTTTATATTTCAAAGGACAGGCTTTCAGCGGAGGCTATTACCTCCGCTTCTCCTTTTACCACCACCTCATCACGCTGGTTGCGGCCTTCGCATTCAATGGTCACCAGTTTCACGCGATCTTTTTTATCCGTCACCGTTAGCGTAATGGTGATGGTGTCGCCCAGTTTTACCGGTTTGGAAAACTTCAGCGTTTGACTGCGATACACAGAGCCCGGACCGGGCAGGGTGGTGGCAATGGCTGCAGAGATCAGCGCGCCACTCCACATGCCGTGTGCAATGCGTTCACCAAATGCGGTGGTGGCTGCGTAGCCTGCATCCAGATGCACGGGGTTGTAGTCGCCGGAGGTTTCAGCAAATAACTGCAAATCACGTTCCGTCAATGTTTTGCTGTATTGCCGTTGCATGCCGATTTCAATATCAGCAAGTGGAATATTGTGAATGGTAGTCATGTAGCGGATGTCTCTTGTGGCAAATTGGAATGAGCGAGCTTGAGAAAAACCATCAACAGGATAATCGGCACCCAGAGGCGGATCTCCCACGGGTAGGCGACAAAAAACATGGCTAACCAGTAGGGTGTGGATGCCAGCAGAAAAATCCAGAGTGGTTTGCGGGCAGTGTTATCGGTAAAAAACAGTGCGAGTACGGCAGCAAAAAACACCGTGCCGATGATGGGCATCGGCTCGATAAAATTACTGATCAAGCGGATGCTGCGGTGTGTGGCGTGATAAAAACCCAGTTCCCAGCGTAAAGCCCAGTAAGTCAGCGCAAACATCAGTGCGAGTGCCAGCAACAGGGTTT
>DAOMGA010000405.1:0-1979 GCA_035430085.1 Pseudomonadales bacterium | reverse complement strand
GCACAAAGTATTCAGGCACAAGGAAAGATATTCGTTCAACGTGCCCTGCGGCGACATATTCGGCCCCGTGCCACACACCACGGCACCGCGTTTTCCCTGCGCAAAAAGTCGCGCAGCGGCAACAAGATCGTCTTGTCTAACACCGGCACGCGCGGCGACGTAATCCGGTGTAAAAGTTTTGACGGCTGCCGCCAATGCATCAAAACCTTCTGCGTTATGCAGCAGGAAATCAGCATCATATAAATGCTCTGCAATGATGATATGAATCAACCCCGCGAGTAGCACAGCATCCTCACCCGGGCGCACCGGCAAATGAATACGGGCTTTTTTTGCCGTCTCCGTGCGGCGCGGATCGATCACGATCAACTGCATCCCGCGTTCAACCGCGTCTTTCAATTTCTGGCCGGGATTCTGTGTAGGGATACCCGTCGATTTGGCAATGACAGGATTCAACCCCACCAGCATAAAGACATCAGCTTCCTCGAAAACATTTTCACCCGCTTCCCAGGTGCCATGTAATGCCATGGCGACATGCTTGCCCGGTTGATCGACAGTACCCGACGTAAAAAACATCGGCGACTGAATCCCGCGCAACCAGGCGTTAGCCATGGATGGACTGGTGGGATACGGAAATGATGTAGTGCCGGTGTACATCGCAATTGAACGCGGGCCGTACTGTGCAATCAGCGATTGCACTTTTGCCGCGATTTCATCCATCGCTTGCTCGCCAGTGACTGGCGCAAAACTGCCATCAGCCTGACGTTTTTGTGTATGCAATAAACGTTTCGGGCTGTTGTGCTGTTCCGTCAGTGCACGGCCTTTCGGGCAGGTATAGCCCTGATACAAGCTATTCTCAGGGTCACCAGTCACACGTTTCACCTTGCCATTTTCTGTTTCAACCAATATCGGGCACAGCGCTGTGCAAACTCGACAAATAGCCGGTTGTATCTTGGAAGCAGCAGTAGTCATTTCGATTTACCTCACACCAGTCAGCTGATGATACCCGCTACTGCCGTGACCGCTCACCAAAATGTTGATAACGGTCAGCCAATCGATCCGCGAGATTGCTCAGATGGACACGGCTATTACCCAGCACCAACTCCAGATACTTGGCCCACAGACAATAACGAAACAAAGGGTAATCCCGATCAATGCCGGTGCCGCCATGAACATGCTGCGCAGCCTGGCTGACGCGATGCATCACATCACCACACCAGACTTTTGCCATGGCAATCGAGTCACTGTCATACAAACCCTGACTGACATCACTGGCTGCTTGTTGCGTCATAATGCGCAAGCATTCAGTATCGATATAACAACTGGCCAGACGATGCGCTACTGCCTGAAAAGTCGCAACGGGCACACCAAATTGTTCACGTTGACTGGTGTAATCAGCAGAGATGCGCGTCATTTTTTCTGCCACGCCGATGGCCATACTGCAATAGGCTACCGTCGTCATTGCCACAACAGCTTTTAATAATTGTTCGGCCGCTTCCCCATGACACAAGGCATGGGCACTGGCATTTTGCATGGTGAGTTTGTATTGCGGCTCTTCTGTCGTGACATGCTGCGCAATGAGTGTGCAACCAGCGGTATGTGGATTTACCAATCCAGCCCACAGTTGCGTGCCATTTTTTGCAAACAACAGAACTTGCTGGCTTTCATTTGCATAAGGCACGCAATGTTTGGTGCCAGTAACCTGCCAATCACTATTATTTTGCACAACCGTTACGGAAGGCATAAAAAGATTTTCATTACTTGGTTCAATCAATGCAGTGGTGATAAGTTGCTCGCCAGCACCTACTGAACGCAACAACTTTTCCACAACCGGATCGCTGCTATACGCCAGTAACGGTAATGCTGCTGAAATTATGCAAGGAATATACGGAATCGATGCGACAGACTGGCCTATGCACTCCGCTACCAATGCAGCAGCCATGTAATCCATGCCCATGCCATCCAGGCTCTCAGGAAACGCT
>DAOMGA010000404.1:0-1998 GCA_035430085.1 Pseudomonadales bacterium | reverse complement strand
TGTCGAAGCCATCACCGTCGCTATCGATAGCCCAAACCGGTAGGGATGTGGCACAACAAATCATCAATGCGAAACGAAATAACCAGGCATTCTTGACCATAACCACGCATCTGCTCCCTTCTTTAGTATTTTTATTGTAAGAAAGGTAACACCTGAAGCATAGAAGGAGCAAACTTCATGACCAAAAACCTGGATAGCCTCCCCCGCCTCTTTCCGCTAGCATGCCGATATCTTTTCGCAGCCAGCTAACTCCATGCGTACCCTGACCATTACACGCCCTGACGACTGGCACATCCACCTGCGGGATGGCGTTTATCTACCCCGCACCGTAACAGATGCCGCGCGCCAGTTTCACCGCGCCATCGCCATGCCCAATCTGGTACCCCCGGTGACCAACACCGCCGAAGCTGCGGACTATCGCGAGCGCATTCTTGCTGCCCGGCCAGCAGGTTCTGATTTCCAGCCCCTGTTAGTCCTGTATCTGACTGATAATACCGATCCGGCAGAAATGGCTATCGCCCGCGCCAGCGGTTTTGTGCATGCCTGCAAATTGTATCCCGCAGGAGCTACCACCAATTCCGCTTCCGGCGTGACCGATATCCGCAAGATCTATCCCGTGTTGGCGGCGATGGAAAAAGCTGGGCTGCCATTGTTGCTGCACGGCGAAGTGACTGATAACCACATCGATATTTTTGATCGCGAAGCAGTGTTCATTGAAAAAATCCTGCTGCCGGTTGTGCGCGATTTTCCCGGACTGAAAATTGTACTGGAACATATCACCACACAAGATGCAGCACAGTTTGTTGCGGAAAGTAGGAAAAACATTGCCGCGACGATTACTGCGCATCATCTATTATTCAATCGTAACGACATGCTCGCTGGCGGCATACGCCCCCATTTTTACTGTTTGCCAATTCTCAAACGCAACACGCACCAGCAAGCATTGCAGCACGCAGCCACGAGCGGAAGCCCGAAATTTTTTCTTGGCACAGATTCAGCGCCGCATGCCAGCCATAAAAAAGAAACGTCATGCGGTTGCGCCGGTTGCTACACTGCTTTGCATGCTATCGAATTATATGCCGAAGCTTTTGATCACACCGGCCACCTGGATATGCTGGAAGGCTTTGCCAGTTTTTATGGCGCCGATTTTTATGGCTTGCCACGAAATACCGACAGCATCACCCTGATCGAAAAATCACAATCGATTCCAGAAACGCTGGATTTCGGCAACGAACAATTGATTCCACTGCTGGCTGGCACACCATTGCGCTGGTCACTAGAAAAGATATGAGTATGAGTGATAAATCCAGAGAATTTTCGTCGTTTGCAGAAGCCTTCGCCAGTATCGAAGCGCTGCCAACACTGGGCAACCGTTTTCGCGGATTTCTACCCGTGGTAGTGGATCTGGAAACCACCGGCTTCAATTCACACACTGATGGCATTCTTGAAATTGCTGCCGTGATGTTGGCTTATGACGATAATGGCAATTTGCAACGTGATCGCACGATATTTCACGCAGTGCAACCGTTTCCCGGCGCAAATATTGAACAAGCTGCACTGGATTTTACCGGCATCAATCCCGACGACCCGGATCGCAATGCCGTCAGCGAACTGGAAGCGTTAAATAATATTTTTGATCAGGTCAAGAAAGCCGTTAAACAACATGAATGCACACGCGCTATCATGGTGGCGCACAATGCTCATTTTGATCTCGGATTTCTGACAGCCGCTACGCTACGCTGCGAACTGGTGAAGAAAAATCCGTTCCACCAGTTTTCGTGTTTTGATACGGTATCACTGGCAGGACTGGTTTACGGGCAAACAGTCCTTGCACGAGCCTGTCAGGTAGCCAACATCCCGTTTGACAACAAATCTGCCCATCATGCCGATTACGACGCAGAAAAAACCGCTGATCTTTTTTGCGACATCGTCAATCAATGGCGACAAATCAACCGCACATGAAGCGAAGCAACAGCTTTTCTATTGCTTTCGCCCTTA
>DAOMGA010000403.1:0-2006 GCA_035430085.1 Pseudomonadales bacterium | reverse complement strand
CACCAGCCAGAATCACGGTTTTGCTGCCGATGAGGCCACGCTGCCAGCCAATGTGCGTGTGACGCACAAATCCCTGTTCGATGGCAGTTTGCAGGGCATCGCCCGCACCGACGCGCCGGCTTTCAGTTTTCAGGGACACCCGGAAGCCAGCCCTGGTCCGCACGATGCAGCTGATTTATTCGACCGTTTCATTGCCTTGATGGTGGAGAAAAAAAATGCCAAAGCGTAATGACATCCAGTCCATCCTGATTCTCGGCGCGGGTCCGATCATTATCGGCCAGGCCTGCGAGTTTGATTACTCCGGCGCGCAGGCGTGCAAGGCGCTGCGCGAAGAGGGCTATCGCGTCATTCTGGTGAACTCGAATCCTGCCACTATCATGACCGATCCAGCCATGGCTGATGCTACCTATATAGAGCCGGTTGAATGGCGCACGGTGGCAAAAATCATCGAACAGGAAAGGCCGGATGCCTTGCTGCCGACAATGGGTGGTCAGACTGCATTGAATTGCGCGCTCGATCTGGCGCGTGAAGGTGTGCTGAAACAGTTCGGTGTGGAAATGATCGGCGCGACAGCCGACGCGATTGATAAAGCGGAAGATCGTCACCGTTTTGATGTGGCGATGAAAGCCATTGGCCTGGATACCGCGCGTTCCGGCATCGCGCATTCTTTAGAAGAAGCCTTGCAGATTCTTGACCGCTTCGGTTTCCCAGTTGTCATTCGTCCATCATTTACCATGGGCGGCTCCGGTGGCGGTATCGCTTACAACCGTGAAGAGTTTGTCGAGATTTGTGAGCGCGGTCTGGATCTTTCGCCTACCAATGAATTGTTGATCGACGAATCGTTGCTCGGTTGGAAAGAGTACGAAATGGAAGTGGTACGCGATAAAAATGATAACTGCATTATCGTGTGCTCGATTGAAAACTTTGATCCGATGGGCGTGCATACGGGTGATTCCATCACTGTTGCGCCAGCGCAGACATTGACGGATCGTGAATACCAGATCATGCGCAATGCTTCACTCGCCGTGCTGCGTGAAATTGGTGTGGAGACCGGTGGTTCCAATGTGCAATTCGCGGTGGAGCCGGATACTGGGCGCATGATTGTGATCGAGATGAATCCGCGCGTGTCGCGTTCGTCGGCACTTGCATCAAAAGCTACCGGTTTCCCGATAGCAAAAGTTGCTGCAAAACTCGCTGTAGGTTACACGCTGGATGAATTGCAGAACGAGATCACTGGCGGTAAAACACCGGCGTCGTTTGAGCCATCCATCGATTACGTCGTCACCAAAGTGCCGCGTTTCACGTTTGAAAAATTTCCGACAGCCGACGCGCGTTTGACCACGCAGATGAAATCCGTCGGCGAAGTAATGGCGATTGGCCGCACGTTCCAGGAATCCTTGCAGAAAGCCATGCGCGGTCTGGAAGTGGGCTCAGCGGGTTTTGAATCACGCATTGCAAAGCTGCAAGAAAATGATGACGCGGATGTGCTGGACACGGTGCGTCGTGAATTGAAGATTCCTGGCGCAGAGCGCCTGTGGTATGTGGCAGATGCGTTTCGTCTCGGCATGAGTGTGGACGAAATTTTTGATGTGTGCAGTATCGACCGCTGGTTTCTGGTGCAGATTGAAGAGCTGATACAGTATGAGAAAGCGATACAGGCTTCATCATTGTCAGCCATCAACGCCGACAGTCTGCGCGCAGTAAAACGAAAAGGTTTTTCTGATGCGCGTATCGCCAGCTTGCTGAATGTCAAAGAAGGGCAAGTGCGCGAGTTGCGTCATTCGCTTAATGTGCGCCCGGTGTACAAGCGCGTGGATACCTGCGCCGCAGAATTTTCTACTGATACCGCGTATATGTATTCCACTTACGAAGAAGAGTGCGAAGCCAACCCGAGTGCGCGCAATAAAATTATGGTGCTGGGTGGCGGGCCAAACCGTATCGGTCAGGGTATTGAGTTTGATTATTGCTGTGTGCATGGATTGCTGGCCATCAAAGAAGCCGGTTAC
>DAOMGA010000402.1:0-2035 GCA_035430085.1 Pseudomonadales bacterium | reverse complement strand
CAGGTTAACTGCATAAGATTCCAATGGATCGCTGCCAGTCGCGTCTTCGCCAGTACGTTCCTCATCATGATTTTGCTCTTGATGACCCTGCTGCTCGTGATGTCCGTTAATTTTAGAAATGCCATGCGTTACAAAATTAACTACATCAATTCGCGCAACACCCTGTTCACGCAAACAATACACAGCCTGACTTTCCTGCTCACTGAAAATTGCCACCAAAACATTGGCGCCAGTGACTTCGTTTTTACCAGACGACTGCACATGAAACACAGCGCGCTGCAGCACCCGTTGAAATCCTAACGTCGGCTGGGTTTCGCGATCGGCATCACCTTCAGGAATCAGCGGCGTGGTGCTATCGATAAAATCTGCTAACTGCCGCCGCAGCTTGGCGAGATCTGCCACACAAGCCTGCAGTACACTGGAGGCAGCTTCATTATCCAGCAGGGCTAGCAACAAATGCTCAACCGTCATGAACTCATGCCGTTTGGAGCGAGCACCTTTGAAAGCATAATTCAATGTGACTTCCAGATCCTTGCTTAACATGGCTACGACCTCATATGTGGATAATTGCAATACTGCTAATCGTCACTGTCATTACCATCAGGCTCTATCTGACACAACAACGGATGCTCATTCTCCAGTGAATACTGGTTGATCTGTTCCGCCTTCGTTTCAGCAATATCACGTGTATAAACACCACATACTGCTTTGCCTTCTGTATGCACCCGCAACATCACACGGGTCGCCATTTCACGGTTCATGTTGAAAAAATTTTCAAGCACATGCACCACAAACTCCATAGGGGTGTAGTCATCATTCATCATGACAACCCGGTAAAGCCTCGGTTTACGCAAACGGGGTTTGACCCGTTCCACCAATGCGGTACCAGCGCGATCCTGACCGAGCCTATCGTTGTCATCAGCGCCTGATCCTGACCTACTGCACACAATCTCATTCATGAAAAAACTCGACACATTTATCCAACCTTCGTTTTCATTCTACCCCGCTTATCTTGATATATGGGCAAAAAGATAAAAATCAAAGGTGCGCGTAAGGTCTTCTATAGCCATCGGGTTGCCGGTAAAATAAGTGCCTCTAAATTACCCCTCTATAATTTACCTTCACGATACCCAGCCCGAGGCACGAGCAATGACTGTTGAAAGAGAGTCCATGGAATTTGATGTAGTGATTGTGGGTGCAGGCCCTGCAGGCTTGTCTGCTGCTTGCCGTTTGCGACAGCTGAACCCGGAACTTTCGGTGGTGGTGGTAGAAAAAGGCTCCGAGGTCGGCGCACATATTCTTTCCGGCGCAGTGTTCGAGCCAACAGCCCTGAATGAATTATTCCCGAACTGGAAAGCCGATGGCGCACCGCTGGAGACTGCTGTAGTGGGTGACGACATCCATATGCTGACCAGTGCAACTGCCGCCATCAAAGTGCCGCATTTTGCCGTGCCGAAGACCATGCACAATGAAGGCAACTACATCATCAGCCTCGGTCGTTTATGCCGCTGGTTGGCTGAGCAGGCGGAAGCGCTGGGTGTGGAAATTTTTCCCGGCTTTGCAGCAGCTGAGGTGCTTTATAACGAAAATGGCTCGGTCAAAGGTATTGCTACCGGCGATATGGGTGTAGGCCATGACGGTGAACATACTGCCAACTACACACAGGGCATGGAATTGCACGGTAAATACACCCTGTTTGCAGAAGGCTGTCGCGGGCATCTGGGCAAACAGCTGATCGCCAAATTCAAACTCGATGCCGACAAAGACCCGCAACACTACGGCATCGGTATCAAAGAAATCTGGGAAATTCCGGCAGACAAACACAAACAGGGCCTGGTGGTACACAGCGCCGGTTGGCCGTTGACCGAAAGCGGTTCCGCAGGCGGCGGCTTCCTGTACCACATTGAAAACAATCAGGTGGCTGTTGGTTTGATCACAGACCTCTCCTACTCCAACCCGCATGTGAGCCCATTTGAAGAGTTCCAGCGTTACAAAACCCATCCTGTGATTCGCCAATATCTGGAAGGCGGCAAAC
>DAOMGA010000401.1:0-2039 GCA_035430085.1 Pseudomonadales bacterium | reverse complement strand
CGATCATTTGCAAAAACGCCCGAAACAGACCGAGCCGTGGGATGGGGTGCGAAATTATCAGGCGCGCAACATGATGCGCGACGATATGAAGGTAGGTGACAAGGTTTTTTTCTACCATTCCAATTGCCCTGAGCCAGGTATTGTTGGTATTGCTGAAGTGGTGAAAGCTGGTTATCCCGACGTGACAGCGCTTGATCCTGAAAGCAAATATTACGATCCGAAAGCCAGCAAGGATAATCCGCGCTGGTTTCGCGTGGATGTGAAGTTCGAAAAAAAATTCAGCAAAACGATTACTTTGACTGCGCTGAAGCAGTATCCGCAACTGGAAGGTATGGCGGTATTGGCGCGCGGTAGCCGTTTGTCGATTACGCCCGTGACCGGACAACAGTGGAAATTTATCCTTGGGCTGATTTAACAGTCCTTTCTGCAGCGCGTTTTGCCTGTTCGCGCTGAATCCCCAACTCGATCAACTCACCATAGTTTGGCTTCATCGTGTTGGCATCATCCAGCATCGGATTGAGTAGATTGTGATCCTGACGATATTTCGGATCTTGCGCGAGTGCGCGTACTTGTTCCATGGGCATGGCTGTGCGCGTCAAACCAAACAGTTTGAAATAGTACAGGTAAGTGTCTTCTGTCAGGCGATCAGATGATGCGAGCAATTTTTGATCCTGGAATTTTTCCTGTATCGGATAATTCGGGAAATAAGCCATGATGTTGTAAAACGTGGAGTCCATTTCCTTGGGGATTTCCAGTAACAGGTCCAGTGTCTGCTGTAAGTCTTCTTCCTTGTCGAATTCCGTTTGTGGAATCAGATCGAATGTGGCGGCTGGAATGCCCGACTCGACAATTTCCTGCGCTGCTCTTGTGACGCGCCCGATTTTTGTCGGCCTGTCATACACTTCCTTGAGAATACGGTAACTGCCGGATTGCACGCCCATAGTGATGGCATGGCAGCCTGCGTCTTTCAGCATGGCTAACATACTGACGTTGTGTGTAGTCGGGTAGGTGTAGCAGAAAAATGGCAGATCAATTTGTTGCTTATACAAAGCGAGAAATTCTTCCAGCCAGCGCGGGTTCACCGTGAATACATCGTCCATAAAGGTCACGGTCTTATAGCCGAGTACATTCTTGGCATGCAACAGTTCACGAATAGCTTTTTGAGGTGACATGCGGCGCAATGAATCCTTCTTGCCGAATTCATTCTGGTAAAAGCTTTCCACACAGAAAGAACAGGAAAACGGACAGCCGCGCTGCGTCATCATCTGGTATGACTTGTCGACATTGTGTGCATTGGGTTCAAATGTGCGCTCAAAACGATGACCGTTGATATAAGCAAAATGTTCAGCTTCCCAAGCCGGCATGGCAATCGCTTCCAGATCAGCCACGGCGCGTTTCGGATTTTTTTGGACGGTACCATCGGGTTGGCGATACCAGGTGCCGGCAATGTTCCCAAGACTCTGTTGCTTGTCCAGGCGTTCGGCAATGTCGACAAAAACATCTTCACCCTCGCCTACACAGACCAGATCGGCGTGCAGTATGGAGCGATCTGGTTCCAGCGTCGGTCCTGTTCCTCCCCACAAAATGGGTTGAGTGAAATGTTCCCGCAAATGCGCAGTGACAGTTTCAGCTTGCACCATGGCATGACTGAGGCAGGTGATGCCAATGGCATCAACCTCCAGTTCCTTCAATAGCGTAACAAGATGGCGCAATTCATTTGGTTTGTTTTTTTTCCACGTAGATGTGTCGTGTAAAAACGCACCATTTTTGTTGATGTCATACCCGCGCATGGGGACATCACCAAAGACAAACTGTTCGTGGTCGTAAGCGTCGAGTTGTACGGATTCCTGACGTTTGAAATAGATCACTTTGGGTTGATGCCCGTGAGCCAACAGCTGTCCGGCCAGTTGTGCTCCGGTGATGGTCATGCCGTAAAACAGTTTGATAATTGCGATCTTAGCCATGCGTTTTGCCAGTATTTATAATGAGTTGGCTGTCTGTCTCATCAACATACACCAGAAGCCCCAGCATAGAAAGCA
>DAOMGA010000400.1:0-2041 GCA_035430085.1 Pseudomonadales bacterium | reverse complement strand
GTCAGACAAAATCCATCTCGCCATCAGCGATGATAAAAACAGCCGCGCGCCCTCCTTCACGATCAGTAAGCCCGGTGAACCTGCGCGCATCCGTTTTGCCGGCATTCCCTTGGGGCATGAATTCACCTCGCTGATATTGGCTTTGCTGCAAACCAGTGGTCGTGCGCCAAAAATTTCTGATGAACAGATCGCACAGATCAAAGCGCTGGATGTCGATGCCGTTTTTGAAACCTACATTTCTCTTTCCTGCCAGATCTGCCCTGAAGTGGTGCAAGCATTGAATGTGATGGCTGTGCTGAACCCGCGTATTTCACACACCATGATCGACGGCGCCTTGTTTCAGGAAGAAGTAGGTGAACGGCAGATCATGGCGGTACCAAGCGTTTACATGAACGGCGAGCAATTCGGCCAAGGTCTGCTGACACTCGATGAAATACTGGCAAAACTCGATAAAAACAGCGCAGAAAAATCGGCAGAAAAAATCAACGCAAAAGCACCGTTTGATATGTTGATTGTCGGCGGCGGCCCGGCGGGTGCAGCTGCGGCGATTTACGCCGCACGTAAAGGTATTCGTACTGGTGTGGTTGCCGAACGTTTCGGCGGACAAGTGCTGGATACCATGGCAATTGAAAATTTTATTTCTGTGCCAGAAACCGAAGGGCCGAAAATGGCTGCAGCACTGGAACAGCATGTGAAAAGTTATGACGTGGATATCATGAATTTGCAGCGCGCTCAATCACTGCAAACAGTCGGCAACATGATTGAAGTCACACTGGCGAACGGCGCAAGCATCCAGAGTAAATCAGTGATTATTGCTACCGGCGCACGCTGGCGTGAAATGAATGTGCCGGGCGAACAGGAATACCGCGGGCGTGGTATTGCTTACTGCCCACACTGCGATGGTCCCTTGTTCAAAGGCAAGCGTGTTGCAGTTATCGGAGGCGGAAATTCCGGTATCGAAGCTGCGATTGATCTCGCCGGCGTGGTCGCACACGTCACTGTGCTGGAGTTTGATTCACAATTACGCGCCGATGCGGTGTTGCAGAAAAAACTCGCCAGTTTGCCAAACGTCAACATCATTACTTCCGCACAAACTACCAAGGTGATGGGTGATGGCAACAAAGTGAATGCGCTGGTTTACACCGATCGCACCAGCGGCGAATCAAAAACTGTCGAGCTGGAAGGTGTTTTTGTGCAGATTGGTCTGGTGCCGAATACCGACTGGATCAAAGGCACGGTAGCGCTGAGCAATCGCGGCGAAATTGAAATTGATTCACGCGGTGCAACAAACGTACCCGGTGTGTTTGCTGCAGGCGATGCGACTACCGTACCGTTCAAGCAAATCATTATTGCGATGGGCGCAGGTGCAACGGCTGCACTGGGGGCGTTTGATCATTTGATTCGGCAACCAGTTGTTAACTAACAGGCTGCTATTGACTTGCAGGCTGTTGAGACGCCTTCCAGCGTTTTACTACGTCTAAAGATTTATTTACATGTTCTTTGGGATTCACATCCGAATAGGCATACAAAATTTTTCCATCTGGCGCGATCACATACGTCACCCGTTTAGAAGTAGCACTGCCAAATGCCATGCTTGCATCATAGAGACGTACAACATTGCCATCGGGATCCGCCGCCACAGGCAATGTACTGCCACACTCTTTTAGCGAAAATTGTTTCTGGGTTTCAAGGCTATCATTCGATACACCGATGATAGTTGCCCCCAGCGCATTAAAATCTTGTGACGCTCTGGAAAATAAATGCGCTTGCACAGTACAACCACTGGTAAATGCCTTGGGATAAAAATACAGCACGACTGGGCCTTTCTTTAGCGCTTCTGATAATGAATAGCTGAATGACTGACCTGCCAATGCGGCTTCAGCGGTGAAATCAGGTGCAACGGCACCCGGTGTCAGCAGGGCATTCGCACTCATTGCATACAACAGTTGAGACACCAATACCAATCTGGAAAGTTGTTTAAACACCTTGCTCATCCTCACGTTAGAAAGCTTTCAATGCTTCGATCATCAACCTGTTCGTG
>DAOMGA010000399.1:0-2052 GCA_035430085.1 Pseudomonadales bacterium | reverse complement strand
TTGCGGCGCAAAGAGAGAATGGTAGTTCCGCGATATTGTTCCAAGAGACACCTGAGGGGTGGATGCGAACAATCAATCTATGGGCTGAAACGCATGTTTCAAGTGGGCTGGGTTGACGGTTTACTTGACCGGGATCGTATTCACGCCATTGCCGGTCAGAATGATTTTGGCGTCGTCCATACTTTCTGTTGAACTGAATGGCCCGACCAATACCTTCTGCAAAGTTTCGCCTTTGGCATTAGTAACGGGCTGAATAGTCGACTTCATACCCAGCAAGACAAGCCGCGCCTTCAGTTTATCCACTTCCGCATTGTTGCGGAAAACACCTGCTTGTAGATAGCGACCACTACTGAGAGATTTTGCAGCCAGCGATTTGGCTGGCTCTGGTTTGGTAGCTTCTGGCTTGGCAGTTTCAGATTTGGCAGCTTCAGGTTTTACCGGTTCCGGTTTAACGAGCTCTGGCTTGGCGGCGGCTTTTTCAGCCAACAATTGCTGAATAGGGTCTGGCGCTCCTGTCTCTGCAGGCACTGGCGGCGTTATAGGCGTAGTCGGCGCAGGGGTTTCAGGAGCGATATCCGTTACAGGCTGACCACCTTCAGGTAGCTTGGTGTAAAACTCGAATACGGGACTGACTCGTTTGGGAGGCGCTGCAGGTTCACTGGTTTTTTGTTCCGGCTGGACCACCGGTTGCTGGGAAGACTTCAGATTAGGCAGTTGCGGCGCTGCGCCCGAGAGATACACAAGAAACATAATCAGACAGCCAACCAGCGTTCCCACCAGCAACCAGAGCCACGATGGCACACCGCCTTTTTTCTTTCTGGCCGGTTTGCGGGCAGACTCTTTCTTGAGTCGCTGGCTTCTAGCAAAATCATGGCTCATCTTGTGTTCATCACTCCATCGCTTAAACGTGCTGGCATTACATGGATTCCGGGGCGCTGACACCCAGTAAACCCAGGCCGTTTTGCAAAACTTGCCGCGTTGCAATCGCCAAAGCCAAACGGGCATTGCGCAAAGCGGCATCTTCAACCAGGAACTGCGCGGCGTTGTACCAGGTATGCAATCCTGCAGCCAATTCCCGTAAATATTGCGCGATGATATGCGGAGCCAGATCACGCGCAGCCACAGCCACAGCTTCGGGATAGCGCGCCAGCAAATTCAGCAGATCCGTCTCGTGGCTTGTTTCCAGACGCGCCAGATTATTCAATCCCGATGCTTTATCCCACGACATTTGCTTCTCATCCGCCTGGCGCAAGACGCTGCACACGCGGGCATGGGCATACTGGATGTAATACACCGGGTTGTCATTGTTTTTTGCGATAGCCAAATCGACGTCAAACACCAATTGGGATGTCGCGGCGCGTGACACCAGAAACTAACGCGTGGCATCGCGACCACACCAGTCGATCAGATCGCGTAAGGTAACGTAACTACCGGCACGTTTGGAGATTTTTACTTCTTCACCGCCTTTCATCACCGTGACCATCTGGTGCAGCACATAATCCGGCCAACCTTGCGGAATGCCGACATCCAACGCCTGTAGTCCAGCGCGCACACGCGTGATGGTGGAATGGTGATCCGCACCCTGCTCGTTAATGACGCGGGCAAAACCGCGCTGCCATTTGTTCAGGTGATAGGCGATATCCGGCACAAAATAGGTGTAACCGCCTTCTGTCTTGCGCATCACGCGATCTTTATCATCGCCAAAATCGGTGGTCTTCAACCATAAAGCGCCATCACGCTCATAGGTGTGTCCATTGGCGATGAGCTGCTGGACTGCCGCTTCCACCCTGCCTTCGGTATACAGTGATGACTCAAGGTAGAACACATCAAAACCGACACCAAAAGCCTGCAGATCCAGGTCTTGCTCCCGCCTTAGATAGGCGACAGCAAAATGGCGGATGGCTTCCATATCCTGCGCATCCTTTGTACCTGTCACATGCTGGTCGTCGGCATCTATCCTGTCACCAGCCAGATAGGACTGCGCAACATCATGGATGTAATCACCGCGATAACCGTCCGCCGGCCAACTGTGATCATCAGGGCTGAAGCCCA
>DAOMGA010000398.1:0-2053 GCA_035430085.1 Pseudomonadales bacterium | reverse complement strand
GGCTCCGGCTATCCGCGAGGCAGTGATGCCAGACAGCATGTACGGTTGCAAACGCCCCCTGGTATCGGATGAGTTTTATCCGGCATTGAATCGTGAGAATGTGAGGCTGGTGACATCGGCGGCAGCGTCGATTACACCGGATGCGGTGATCACCGTTGACGGCAAGCGCATTGCTTCCGATGTGATTATCTTTTGCACCGGTTATCGCGTGATGGATTTTGATCGCATTCGTGTGATCGGTATGGCAGGCAATTCATTGGCGGATGAAATGGCACGCGCCCCGTTTGCCTACAAGGGCATTCTGGTGCCGGGTTTTCCCAACTATTTTCTGGGGATGGGGCCGAATGCGGTGGTGCTGTCTGTGTCGTATTTCCGGTCGGTTGAGTTGAATGTCGCCTGCATTGTGAATTTGCTCAGTGAGATGTGCGCTAACGATGTGAAGGCGGTTGATGTGAAGCCGGATTTACATCGCACTTACAATGAATGGATCGTCGAGAATTGCCGACAGTTCGCCTGGGGTTCAGGTACTTGCCATAACTATTACATGAATGATGCTGGTCATACGCCGTTTCTCTACCCCGGCGATTTCAAAAGCTTTTTGAAAATGCGGGCGGATTGTGGTCTGGATCAATATATCTCTTACAGGTAAGCTCTACGGAATAAACAGAGTGATGACAGGATGAAAGACGGGAACATTGCCATGCCAGCCATACTGGAGCGGTGGATACCGGCCAGTATGGAAGGCAACACCAATGAGCGTGTAAGAGCGGCCATCACCGTCATGCTGCTGGTGGTGAATATTTCATTGTGTTTTGTGTCAGTGCTTTTTATCGAGCTTTTTCTGGCGCGAGCCATCATGGCTGAATTGCAGTATGCCCGTGCGGTGATTTACCCCTGCGCAGCGTTGTACGCTGCAGCGGCTTTTTTTCTTTTTTACATGAGAAATTATCATGTGACGCGTCTGTTGATCGTCACCAATATTTTGCTGTCTTGCTATGCTGGCATGATGCTGACGGGCGGTTTTACTATTTCGCCAGTTGCCAGTCTGGTTGTATTGCCTGTGATGTTCAGTTTTTTGTTGATGGGAGTGAGAGCGGGTATTTTGTGCGCGCTGATTATGTTGTGCCTGTTTATCCCTGCTTCATTAATGGAAATCCTGGGCATGTACACGCCGGTACAAATGATACCGAATCAGTTGGTGTGGCAGAGTCTCGCCTTGTTTGTACCGTTGGTGGGGCTGGCAATGGTAGTGTTCAGCCTGATTTTCTACGAGATGCTAACGCGGCGTTTGCAGTTCGCCCTGCAAGAGGAGCGCAACAGGTTTCATTGGGATGCCACACACGATGCTCTTACCGGTTTGCCTAATCGGCCGGAGTTTTATCATCGCCTGCAGTTGGCAATTCGCAATGTGGAGCGTAATCAGCAGGAACTCGCGCTGGTGTTTTTTGATCTTGATGGTTTTAAACCGGTGAATGATAAACTCGGTCACCATGCTGGTGATGTTGTGTTGCAAGTCTTGGGCGAGCGTTTGCAGGCGGTCGTGCGAGGCGTAGATGTGGTGGCGCGACTGGGCGGTGATGAGTTTGCGGTGATCTTGCAGGATGTGTCAGCGGATTCGGATAAACTGAACTCAGTGTTGCAGAAAATTCTTAAAACAGTGGCGGAGCCGATTGTGATTGATGGCGTTACGGTTTCGGTGGGCGCGAGTCTTGGAGTAACGTTCTACCGTACAGGCTGTACCTTGGTCGAACTGTGTAAGCAAGCTGATGTTGCTATGTATGCTGCCAAGAAAACCAAACACACCTGGCGCTTATATTCTGTGGAGTTGGATGCATGACAATGTTCCTGGTTTTTCTGGCATTGGTTCTTTTCATTATTGGCGGTTTGATGCTGATAATAGCGATGTTCCGTGTGAGTTTCTGGTGGGGGATGGGTGGTCTGGTATTTGCGCCGCTTCAGCTGATATTTGTTTTCAAATACTGGAGTGAATCCAGATCTGCCATTGTGATGCAGACTATTGGCTTGCTGCTGATTCTGGCGGCTGCCATGACAG
>DAOMGA010000397.1:0-2054 GCA_035430085.1 Pseudomonadales bacterium | reverse complement strand
ACATCATCTGGCGCCTGATAAGTTGCCACTTTAACAATGTTTTTTTGCAGTATTTCCGCCAGCTCCCGCCAGCGCTGCCTATTTTGTGCTTTACAGTTTCTGGGTAGAAATAATGACTCGCCACTCAGCAAAACCACGTTAGTACCAAGCTTATCTGAACTTGGTCGATATGATCTAATCAATAAAACATCAACTGTTTCTTGCTCGTTATAGCGCGTACTAGCTTTATGCTCAGGCAGTGTCTTGCCGCCTTGCGATAATCCAACCAGCGCCAACCGCCCCAGCTTTTCAATTTCCTTAGCCATTTCTTCTTTATGCCGTGCCATTTGCTCTGCTTCGGCACGCTCTACATAGGTTGCCTCCAGCAACTCACGTATCTGCCCTGGTATTACAACGCAGGATAATGCGCTCCATATTTCAAGGCTGCGGCATAAGACATACGGGCTATAAACTTTTGCTGTTTTGCCAAATACTTTTTTAGCATCTTCAAATGCTTCCGCCAATAGCGGCTCTAGCAACCACGCCTCTCGCAGCGCTTCAGAGTGGCGCACTGTTTCTGAGTGCCTCCATAATCTACCAATACGCTGCAACAACATATCTGTAGGACATATTCGTGTAACCAGAAAATCCGCATCAATATCCAGCGATTGTTCCAGCACCTGTGTGCCGACGAGAATACGCCCTTGCTGCTGCCTTTCTTCTGCGCCATCTTTGCCATACAAGCGCACCCACCGTTGTTCATTGAAATCACGATCTTCTTTTGTATAGCGCGAGTGCAGCAAGCCAACTGCCACACCTAATGATTTAGCTCTATCAGCCAACAACTTGTAACGATCCTGCGCTTCAGCCACAGTGTTTTCAATCCACAATACCTGTTGCCCTTGTTCAGCGCGGAGCAACACTTCATCAAGCGCATCACTGTCCTGCTGACAATGATGGATAGTCACTTGCATATCAGTTATTGGCTCTACCATCACTTCGTTTAACTTTTCACCATTGGGAAAAACAGAAATTAATGGGTAATCATTGCTCGCTGGCTCTTGCTGCAAAAATGATTGCCGACGATCTTTTGTCAGTGTCGCACTGAGAATAATGACCGTGCAATGCAACTCTCGTAACGCTGATACTAATTTGTCCAGGATAGTGCCGGTATAAGCATCGTAGCTATGCACTTCATCAAGAATTACAACCTTGCCTGCCAAACCAAAGGTGCGAACAAACCCGTGCTTGACGTTCATCACCGCCATTAACGCCTGATCGATGGTACCTACAGCAAACGGCGCAAGAATTCCGCGCTTACTGGAATTGAACCATGAGCCTCCGGGCTTGCCATCCTCACCCATCTCTGACGCATTCAGCCAAGCGTTTCCGTGCAGCAATAGCGCTTGCCGATGCCGACAATCTGGCGCCAGTATTTTCTGGAGAAAGTTATTGACGCGAACATGTATCTTATCTGAAGTTAACTGTGTAGGTAGCGCAAAATAAAAGCCCTTTGCCTTATCAGCAGCCATAGCCAGATATGCTGCATAAAGTGCTGCTTCTGTTTTTCCCAAGCCCATCGGCGCTTCAAGAATGTAGACTCCCGGCTGAATGCAATGTTCGAATAGTTTTTTCTGTGCATCATGAGCACTAAAACTAAATATCTCTTTAAAACTTAAACCCTCTTGTAATTTAGGTTGTATAAAACCTGCATCATCCAGTGCCATTTTTATGTTTGGCTGCCACTCCGCTTGCGGATCTTCAAAGAACTGCCCTGAACCAACCCAATCCGAAACAGTCGTTAATCCAGATATGACTCTAGCTTGCAAAGCGCTTTCAATTATTGGCCATTCGCAATCTAATGATTTTTGTAGTGCAACGACCAACTCCTCACGGCGCTTGTGCCATGCCTCACCGCCGAACACCTGATCCTGAGAACATCGCCCGGCAACAGACGGCGAGTATCCATGATGCTGACCTACAATTTCAGGAATCAATTTTCCAAATTTTGAATCTCTTGCCATCACCTGGCTGATACCGGCGTGACCACCCCACTGCTTTTCAAGTTCAGGATT
>DAOMGA010000396.1:0-2057 GCA_035430085.1 Pseudomonadales bacterium | reverse complement strand
GCCCTTTATGCGAACACAGATAGATGACCATAAAAATAAAATATGCGGCAATAACCACACCGGTAACACGCTGAATCAGCCAGTCTGAAAGACCGCTGCGACCAAAACTGGTGACTGCCCTTACCATATCCACACTCCCGCCAACAGAACGCCGATTGCAACCGATACCAACACAAGCACCGCGCCTCTTTTGCCGCCTTCCAGCGTCTCCCCGATGCCCATATCCATAACCAAATGTTTGATACCTGCCAGCATGTGGTAGATAAATGCTGTGAGTATTGCCCACAGCACCAGTTTCATTGCGACAGAATTCATACAGGTCAGCACCGAAGCAAAGTCTTCTGCTGATTTCAACGAATAGGCCAACAGACCCAACAAAATGCCTACAGCGCCTATCAAGGCCACACCAGAAGCGCGATGCAGGATGGAAACATAAGCGGTAATCGGCAGTTTGATCGTACCGATATCCAGATTCACAGGGCGTTTATCAGTCACAGGAAAATCTCGAGGGTCAGGTTGATAAGCATGTTCAAGTCGGCGCGAATTATAGGGGCATGACTTTTACATGACAAACTAAATGGCCACTAGCGGTCGAATTAGATGCCAAATCATACAAACACGTGGAAATCGCACCTTTTTTGAGCTTTAGCACCGAATCGCGCCCTAAAAGCGAGCCTGCGTTTTTGCTGATGAAGACACTGACTTTATAGTGCCTGCGGAAATCCACAGAAGGCATGCGCAGCAACGCCATTTCATTGACAACGTCTCGAATCTGCCTATAGTTGCGTGTTTTGGGCACACCATGTTTGTGTGCATTTTTTGCAGGTCATCCCATGTATTTATGGCTGTTTGCCTGCTGTTTTCTGGCTCAGGAGCTGTACCCCCATGACTGAAAAGAAAGCCACTCTGACTATCGACGGTCGCGACCCCATTGAACTCGCCATCCGTTCCGGCTCTGTCGGCCCAGACGTCATCGATGTGCAGAACATCCTGTCCCAAGGCGGACATTTCACTTACGACCCCGGCTTTATGGCCACCGCCGCCTGCGAATCCAAAATTACTTTTATCGATGGCGACAAAGGCATCCTGTTGCATCGCGGCTACCCTATCGAACAACTGGCAGAAGAGTCAGATTATCTGGAAACCTGCTACCTGCTGCTCAAGGGCGAACTACCGAACAAAGAGCAAAAAATTGCTTTTGATGAACGCGTGACCCAACACACCATGGTGCACGACCAGATTCGCAAATTCTTTGAAGGCTTCCGTCGTGACGCTCACCCTATGGCGGTAATGTGTGGCGTTGTGGGCGCACTGTCTGCGTTTTACCACGACTCACTTGATGTCACTGACGCCGAGCACCGTGAGTCGGTCGCTATTCGCCTGATCGCCAAAATGCCTACCATTGCAGCCATGTGCTACAAATACAATGTCGGCCAGCCTTTTGTGTATCCAGAAAACGATATGGATTACGCATCCAACTTTTTGAACATGATGTTCGCTGTACCAGCAGCGGATTACGAAGTGAATCCGATTATCGCCAAAGCGATGGATCGTATTTTTATACTGCACGCGGATCACGAACAGAACGCTTCGACATCCACGGTTCGCCTGGCAGGTTCAACTGGCGCAAACCCTTACGCCTGTATCGCTTCCGGCATTGCAGCTCTCTGGGGACCCGCGCACGGCGGCGCCAACGAAGCCGTCTTGCAAATGCTGGATGAAATCGGCACCGTTAAAAATGTCGACAAATACATTGATAAAGCGAAAGACAAGAACGACAACTTCAAGTTGATGGGTTTTGGTCACCGCGTTTACAAAAATTTCGATCCTCGCGCCAAGGTCATGAAAAAAACTTGCGATGAAGTTCTCGGCGCGCTGGGTATCAATGATCCGCAACTGGAACTGGCGATGCGCCTGGAAGAAATTGCGCGCTCCGACAGCTATTTCATCGAGAAAAAACTGTACCCGAACGTCGATTTCTATTCCGGCATCATCCTGAAAGCCATCGGCATTCCGACTAGCATGTTCACTGTAATTTTCGCATTGGCGCGTACAGT
>DAOMGA010000395.1:0-2065 GCA_035430085.1 Pseudomonadales bacterium | reverse complement strand
GCAATAATTCAAACAATTCCTGAATCAAGCCAGGCATCGCTAACGGCACATAACTGGTACCGGATATGTGCACGGGCATCTGGCGAATACGGCCACACGCATCAGGATTACCCAGCAAGTTGTTGGATAGCAAGGCATGCAAGTTACGCACGGTATACACGTTAAAGCCTACATCTTCTGCCGATTCCACCAGAAACTCGATAGCATCCTTATGGTTGAGAAGCATCTGCGTTTCCATGGCATTTTTGCCGACACTCTCTTCGTTTTGCAGCAACAGCTTTTCTGTTTCTAACAGCGAGTAGGTGTTGCCTTCCAGACGCGAAGAGTTCCACGACAAATCAATCAACAAACGCTGCAACATGTCACGCGCATACGTACCGGCAGGTTGATTGCCTTGCGGCAAACTGCCGAGTTGATGCAAACGAGTTCTGGTCATTGCTGGCAATAAATACGTTTCGTTAGGCACGTAGTTATCGAGAAAACTGCGCCGATAACCTACTGGCTCCCGTCGCGATAAAGGCCTTGAAATTTTGGCCAGCAATCGTTCGGCTTCGCGGGACAAATCCCAGCCATCATTCCGTGATACGGCATCACTGGCGTACTCCCATTCCTCAACCCGTTCAACTGCTTGCAGGGAAATCAGTCGGTACCGCACGCCCTGTCCACGCCCACCGATCTTTTCCAGCCTACCTGCTTGAACCAGCGCTGCCAGCCAACGCTGCAGGTTGCGCGGGCTCGCTTCCCCACCTAGTAGCTCCAACAGCTGCTTAACGGACATGCCTTCGGTGTGCTGACCTATCAGGGCCAACAGCTGTTCAGATGCTTTAGGAATTGCCTGCCTTGCCATACCGTACCTTTTGTCGCAATTAGCTAATTACGACACAATAAAAGCACAATATTGTCGCAATTACACTATTTGCGACATTTAAATTTCAAAGAGAGAAGATGGTGCGCCCGGAGGGATTCGAACCCCCGACCATCCGCTTAGAAGGCGGATGCTCTATCCGACTGAGCTACGGGCGCACAATCAGAACATGCAGCCATTAAAAATGGTCGGGGTAGAGAGATTCGAACTCCCGACATCCTGCTCCCAAAGCAGGCGCGCTACCAGACTGCGCTATACCCCGATAAAAATATTCAGCCTGGCTCAAAGCGCATCACTGAGGGGGCGCATTCTACTGACTGCCCCTCTGAGCGTCAATCTGCAATCTGCCTGTGCATCTAATGCATTTTTATCTTCTGCTAGACTGCAAACCCTCTTCAGTAACGCACGCATTACGACTTATGACTGCCACTGTACCGTCTGACCCTCTCGCCTCCCTGTTAGCCAATATCCGCATCGTGCTGATCAACACGCAGCACCCCGGCAATATCGGTGCGACTGCACGCGCCATGAAAAATATGGGGCTGTCGCAACTGTATCTCGTCGAGCCACAGGAGTTTCCTGCGGATAAAGCTGTCTGGCGCGCCGGTCACGCTACCGATGTGCTGGCAGAAGCACGTGTGGTGAGTACGCTGGATGAAGCCATCGCCGATTGCGGTCTGGTATTGGGCACCAGCGCACGCGAACGCTCTATTACCTGGTCTTTGCACACAGCGCGGGAAGCGGGTGAACACGCGGTGCGGGAAGCGCCACTGCACCCGGTAGCCATTCTGTTCGGTCGTGAAGATCGCGGGCTGACCAATGAAGAATTACAACGCTGCCATGCGCATCTGCACATTCCTGCGAACCCGGTTTACAGCGTGTTGAATGTCGCCACCGCTGTACAAGTGGTGTGTTATGAATTGCGGCAGGCGGCACTGGTGCAAGCCGATGTACCGGCAAAACCGGCATGGGCTGAGTGGGATATCGCACCGGCCACGGCACAAGAACTGGAGTATTACATCGAGCATCTGGAACAAACGCTGGTCGATCTGGGCTTTCACAAACGCGAGAACCCGCGCCAGACCATGACGCGGTTGCGCCGCTTGTATGCACGCATTCGTCCGGATCAAATGGAATTGAGTATTTTGCGCGGCATACTCACCGGCACACAGCACACGATACAACGTGAACAAAAATTGC
>DAOMGA010000394.1:0-2066 GCA_035430085.1 Pseudomonadales bacterium | reverse complement strand
CACATGGAGAAACCCTACTGATGTTTGAATTGATGAAAGATTTTGCTGGCTTCATGGGTCAGCGCAAAAAATACTGGCTGGCTCCTATTGTGATTGTGCTGGTCTTACTCGGCGTACTGATTGTGTTTGCACAAGGTTCTGCTGTAGCACCGTTTATTTATACTTTGTTCTGATACCTTTTACTTCCTGAAAAACACCCATAAAAAAACCCGCAGCGCTGCGGGTTTTTTTATGTCCGTTATTGCCATTCACTCACTGTGGAGGAACAGAAAAACCGCCCCAGACTGGCACATGATTGGCGTCAAAATAAGTAGACAAAGAACTGTGTAAACCGTCCTGCGTCCATTTGCCGCCTTGTGGATTATCGTAATGCTTGTCGATAGTCGGACGCTGCACGATAGTCACACGCGGTCCCCACACAATAAACACTTCGCCAGAAATATGACCGGCATTCGGTGAAGCAAGATAAGACACCAACGGCGCAACGTTAGCCGGATCAAACGCATCAAAACCGTCTTCCGGTTTGGCGAACATGGCAGCAGTCGCGCCCTGATCCGTCATTGCGGTACGTGCACGCGGCATGATCACGTTGCAAGTAATGCCGTATTTGATCATCAACTGCGCTGCACCCATGGTCATCGCCGTGATACCGGCTTTTGCAGCAGCATAGTTAGGCTGGCCAGCGGAACCGAACAACATGGCTTCAGACGAGGTGCTGATCAGACGGCCGTAATGTGAGCCAGTGGCTTTGGCTTTTTCGCGCCAGTAAGCCGTGGCGTTGCGCATGTTGACGAAGTGACCGCGCAAATGCACACGCACTACCGAATCAAATTCTTCATCCGTCATACCAAAAATAGTTTTGTCACGGCAGAAACCGGCGTTGTTCACCATGATGTTCAGGTCGCCATAGGTTTTCAGCGTGGTTTCCAGCAGGTTTTTCGCATCATCGCTGTCGGCGCAATCACCGAAGACAGCAATCGCTTCGCCGCCAAAGCCCTTGATAATCTCGACCGCTTCCATCGCGGCTTCTTTTGCTGCAGGAATACCGATGTCATTGATGACAACACGAGCGCCATTGCGCGCCAATTCGATCGCCTCTTCACGACCCAGACCGCGGCCTGCGCCGGTGACAATTGCTACCTTACCGTTCAACACTGACATGGTTTTCTCCTAAAGAAATAAAGCCTTAATACACCAACAGGAAGACCTGAAAAACGCCACGCATTCTACTGCAGGGATGGCTCGAGTCACAGCAGGCAAAACCGAGAGACCCCGACTTAAGCCTGGGTTAATACAGCATCACTACACTGACTACCGATACCAATACCAACTGGAGCAACAATATGGGTATTCAGAAAATTCTTGTATGGGACATCCCCACTCGCTTGTTTCACTGGCTACTCGCCGGCAGTTTCGCCGTGGCTTACTTGACGGCAGAGGCAGAAGGCTGGGAAAACGTGCATTACACCGCCGGATTTACCTTATTGGGGCTGATCGTCTTTCGCTTGATCTGGGGGCTTATCGGCAGCCGATATGTGCGCTTCCGTGCATTCAGTTACAGACCCGCGCAAGTATTGGACTATGTGAAAAGTTTGCCGGGTAGCCCGAAGCACTACATCGGTCACAATCCACTGGGCAGCATGGCGGTATTCGCCTTGCTGGCACTGGGGCTGGCCACCGCGGCTAGCGGCTGGTTGATGTATTTATCTGGCAGTGAATGGCTGGAAGAACCGCACGAACTGGCTGCCAATGCCATGCTCGCACTCGTCTGCGTGCATATTGTCGGCGTGGTGATCAGCAGTAAATTGCACAAGGAAAATCTGGCGCGCGCCATGGTGACTGGTCAGAAACAAGGCGAGCTACAGGATGCGATACCTACCGCCAACCCGATACTCGGCACCCTGCTGCTCGCATCGGTTATTGGTTTCTGGTCTTACACATGGGTACATCCGTTTGACGCAGGCAAACTGGAAAAAGATGAACACCAGAGTGAACAAATGGATCACGATAAAGACGAGGATTGACCATAACAGCCAGCCAACTATTGCGGAGCCACTTGCTCAGTA
>DAOMGA010000393.1:1644-2066 GCA_035430085.1 Pseudomonadales bacterium | reverse complement strand
CATCCGGATTCTTCGGCGGCATCGCAATATAAAGCCCCTGCTTGCCGATCAACACACCGGGAATGATATTGAGACCGGTAGGTGTCACTGCGCTCTCGGGAATCTTGATAAACGTATCATGGTGCGCGTGAGGATTCGGCAAAATCACCATTTTCCGGTCTTCATCTTCCGGCAAGAAAATATCGTAATTACTATACAGCTGCTGCACCGGGCCAGAATAAACGCACAGTGTTTTCTTGAACTGCATAATGAAGCCAATGGCTCTTTTGCGGTTATGGATCTTCTCAAGATCCCATACCAGCGGGTCATCGCCTTTCTTCAGTAGCTCTCTCGCTGCATCTTCTGCTTCAGACACAAATCTACTCCAGTCCAGTCATCAGGCAATCTTCATATCCGCCAGATCGCCATTTTGCAGGACAAAT
>DAOMGA010000393.1:0-1634 GCA_035430085.1 Pseudomonadales bacterium | reverse complement strand
GGAACTCGCAACCGGCTAAATAAAAACCGGTACAACTATAACACCAGCTCAGCATCCGAGTGATGCACTATAAAAAAATGCTATTAATAACAGACAAAAAGGTTTCTGTTGTCCACAGTTTCTGTGGATAAGTCTGTGAACGAAGACAATAAAAGTCGCCGAGAGCGAGGCAGAGCAAGCAGGGATTACAGATTGCTCACAAAATGATCAATAGCATTATTTCTTTTATAATCAATATGTTACATAAGCATCGTGACAATGAACATGACTATACACAGCCATCTTAAGGTTTTTCAACTCACCACCCTTAGAATGTGCATAACAAAGTGAGCCGCCATTAACTGTGGAACACTTTTTTCAGCTCGGGGCGTTTCACATTGCCCCTGAAAGGACAGGAATTAATGGCATCAGGTACAATGCGCGCCTGTCCAATGATCGGAATATGTATGAGCACTGCCAAGACCCTGCCTCTCTCTGCGCTGACAGCTATCACCCCGATTGATGGTCGCTACGGCGGCAAGATCGAGGCTCTGCGAGGAATTTTCAGTGAATACGGCCTGATCCGGGCGCGAGTGCTGGTCGAGGTTCGCTGGCTGCAGCAATTGGCGACCCACCCGTATATCGATGAACTGTCAGCATTTTCAGCCGACGCCAACGCCCGCCTTGAACAGATTCTCGCCGAGTTCGGTGTGGCACAAGCCGAGCAGATCAAACTGACTGAACGCACCACCAATCACGATGTGAAAGCGGTGGAATATTTCATCAAGGATCAACTGAAAGGCAACACTGAACTGGAAGCTGCCAGCGAATTCGTGCATTTTGCGTGCACATCGGAAGACATCAACAATCTTTCGCACGCATTGATGCTCAATGACGGTCTGCAGCAGTGTTTGCTGCCATTGATCGACCAGATCATCAACAAACTGACAGAACTGGCGCATACCTTTTCCTCCGTTGCCATGCTGGCAAGAACGCATGGGCAGACCGCTTCGCCAACAACTGTGGGCAAGGAGCTCGCCAACGTAGTCGCACGTTTGCGCCGCCAGCGCGAACAGATAGCAGCGGTACCTTTGCTGGGCAAGATCAACGGCGCTGTTGGAAACTACAACGCGCATTTGTCCGCGTACCCCGACGTAGACTGGCAAGCGAATGCACAAACGTTTGTCGAAAATCTGGGACTGGTGTGGAACCCCTACACCACACAGATCGAACCGCACGATTACATGGCTGAATTATTCGATGCCATGAGCCGTTTCAACACCATCCTGATCGATCTTGATCGCGATGTCTGGGGCTATATTTCACTCGGTTACTTCAAACAGAAAGTCGTGGCCGGTGAAGTGGGATCGTCCACCATGCCGCACAAAGTCAATCCGATTGATTTTGAAAACTCCGAAGGCAATCTGGGTCTTGCTAACGCGATGTTGGGACATCTGGCGAGCAAATTGCCGGTGTCACGCTGGCAACGCGATCTCACCGACTCCACTGTGCTGCGCAATATGGGCGTAGGATTTGCGTACAGCGCCATCGCCTACGAAGCCACATTAAAAGGTTTGGGGAAACTTGAGCTGAATCAACAGCGCATCGCAGAAGATCTCGACAATAGCTGGGAAGTGCTGGCTGAACCGATACAG
>DAOMGA010000392.1:0-2072 GCA_035430085.1 Pseudomonadales bacterium | reverse complement strand
TGCCGTGATTGCTCGGGCTGCCGGGCCGTTTGTGACGACGGTGGGCTTGTTTGTCGATCCCACACCCGATGCGGTGAATCTGGCATTGGAGCATGTTCCGCTCCAGTTGTTGCAGTTTCATGGCGATGAATCCCCCGCATTCTGTGCCAGTTTCCAGCGACCTTTTATCAAGGCGCTGCGCATGAGTGAGGGGTTGGATGTCTCTGCTA
This sequence comes from Pseudomonadales bacterium, assembly GCA_035430085.1. GTDB lineage: Bacteria > Pseudomonadota > Gammaproteobacteria > Pseudomonadales > UBA7239 > UBA7239. The sequence goes on along the minus strand of DAOMGA010000392.1, from coordinate 1,863 downwards.
TCGAGCGCGAATTTATTTATGCCGGCGCTTCTGGTCTGTTGCTTGATAGTTACAGTCCTGCAGCGCCCGGTGGCACAGGTGAAACGTTTGGTTGGGAGCGGATTCCTGAAACGCGGGTACTTCCCCTGATATTGGCGGGTGGGTTGTCGCCAGATAATGTCGCTGCTGCAGTCAAACAGGTGCGACCGTATGCTGTGGATGTGAGCAGTGGTGTAGAAATCACCCCCGGTCGTAAAGATTCAGCTAAAATCGCTGCTTTCGTGCACGCTGCGTGTAAAGCTACCCAGATGTTGGAGTAAGTTGTTGTGAAGAACTGGAAAGATGTTGATTTTGCCGCCTATCCCGATGCCCGTGGGCATTTTGATCAATTCGGTGGGCAGTTCGTTTCTGAAACGCTGATGGCGGCAGTCAGTGAGCTGGAAAAAAGTTATGCCAAATTGTCAAAAGATCCGGCGTTCCATGCCGAGTTTGATCACGATATGGCGCATTACGTCGGGCGTCCGTCGCCGTTATATTTTGCCGAGCGCTGGACGCGTGAACTGGGCGGCGCACAAATTTTCCTGAAACGTGAAGATCTGAATCATACCGGTGCGCACAAAATCAATAACACGATTGGTCAGGCGCTACTCGCCAAGCGTTCCGGTAAAACGCGCATCATTGCAGAAACCGGTGCGGGTCAGCACGGCGTTGCGACGGCAACCGTAGCCGCACGTCTCGGTATGGAATGCGTGGTGTACATGGGCGAAGACGATATCAAACGTCAATCGCTGAATGTATATCGCATGAAATTATTGGGTGCGACAGTTTCACCGGTGACATCCGGTTCAAAAACATTGAAAGATGCGATGAACGAAGCGATGCGCGATTGGGTGACGAATGTCGATAACACTTTTTACATTATCGGCACGGCGGCAGGTCCGCATCCGTATCCGATGCTGGTGCGTGATTTTCAATCCATTATCGGCCGTGAAGCGCGCCGTCAGTGTTTAGAGCAAACTGGAAAACTGCCGAATGCATTGATTGCCTGTGTAGGCGGTGGTTCCAACGCTATTGGTTTATTCCATCCGTTTCTTGCCGATGAAACAGTTGCCATGTACGGCGTGGAAGCGGGCGGTGATGGTGTTGAAACGGGTCGTCATGCTGCGCCATTGTCCGCTGGCCGTCCCGGTGTATTGCACGGTAATCGCACGTATCTGATGGACAATGGCGATGGTCAGATTATCGAAACGCATTCGGTATCTGCCGGTCTGGATTACCCCGGCGTTGGCCCGGAACATTCCTGGTTGAAAGATATCGGCCGCGTAAATTATGTCGCAATTAATGACACAGAAGCATTGACGGGTTTTCGTCGCCTGACGCAAACAGAAGGCATTATGCCGGCACTGGAATCCAGTCATGCTGTTGCTTATGCAGAAAAACTGGCACCGACTCTGGGCAAGGATGACATTATTATTGTCAATCTTTCGGGGCGCGGTGATAAAGACATACTGACGATTGCTGCTATTGATGGCATAAAAGTCTGATTTCGTTTTATAGATAATTTAATTTAAATGTATAGAGAATTTAAGGAATAACCGTGAGCCGTATTGCAAGCTGTCTGCAACAACTGAAAACGCAAAACAAGAAAGCGCTGATTCCCTATATCGTCGCCGGCGATCCGGATTACGCCACGACACTGGCTACCTTGCATGCGATGGTAAAAGCTGGCGCAGATATTCTGGAAATCGGTGTGCCGTTCTCTGACCCGATGGCGGAAGGCCCGGTGATCCAGAAAGGTCACGAGCGTGCGCTGGCTTCTGGCATGTCACTGAAAAAATTGCTGGAGCTGGTAAAAGAGATTCGTAGTGCTGATAACAATACGCC
>DAOMGA010000391.1:0-2072 GCA_035430085.1 Pseudomonadales bacterium | reverse complement strand
ATGCACTGGAAAAAGAAATATCCCAGAAGAATATTGAACGATAATACCGAGAACTATAATGCCGCTTGTTCTCGCCTCTTCTTCTGCTTATCGCAAGATACAACTGCAAACGCTTGGGTTGCCATTCGATTGCGCCAGACCGGATATCGATGAATCTCGACTGGATAACGAAAGCGCCAGCGCCATGGCTTTGCGACTCGCTGCAGCTAAAGCACGGGCTGTCTCTGCGCAGTTTCCTGCTGCATTAATTATCGGCTCGGACCAGACCGTTGCGTTTGGCGAACAGATTCTCGGCAAACCGGGAAGCTTTGATGCTGCTGTCAGGCAACTCCAGCAACTGCGCGGTCAGACGGTTATTTTTTATAGCGCACTCGCACTGCTCGATACCACGGACAACTCACTGCAACAACAGGTGATCGAAACCCGTGTCTGTTATCGCCCATTAAGTGATGAGCAGATTATTGCTTACCTGAAACGCGACACGCCGTTTGATTGCGCTGGCAGTTTCAAAAGCGAAGCTCTGGGCATTGCGATTCTGGAATCGGTGCGCAGTGATGACCCGAGTGCGCTGGTCGGCTTGCCGCTGATCGCGTTGACCACGATGTTAACAAAAGCTGGTAGCGCACCGTTATAGCACTCATGCTGCGCGTTTCTGGTGCCACAACTGCGCCATCCTCCTTATTTCAACCGCAAAAACGCGACTGGCACAAGTCTTGCCCTAGTAATTATCAACACTGGCTGTTGAAGATTTGTCTATGTCAATTCATGTTGCGCTCCACCACGTCACACACTATCGCTATGACCGCCCGGTAACACTCGGTCCGCAGGTGGTACGGTTGCGCCCTGCACCCCACAGCCGCACACGCATCCTGTCGTATTCGTTGAATGTCACGCCCGGCAAACATTTCATCAACTGGCAGCAGGATCCGCAAAGCAATTTCATGGCGCGCTTTGTGTTTCCAGAAGCCACGCAGGAATTTCGTGTTGAAGTGGATCTGATCGCCGAGATGGCAGTGTTCAACCCTTTTGATTTTTTTCTGGAGCCGCACGCCAAGGAGTTCCCGTTTACCTACACCGCAGATGAACGCCGCGAACTCGCGCCGTACCTGCGTTGCCTGCCGCGCAGCAAACTTTTTAATGCGTACGTTGACAGTATCGATCGCAGCACAGCAATTCCCACCAACGATTTTCTGGTGGCGTTGAACCAGCGCTTGAGCCGCGATATCAGCTATGTCATCCGCATGGAACCCGGTGTGCAAACACCGAACCAGACACTGCAATTGGGCTCCGGTTCCTGTCGCGATACCGCGTGGCTGCTGGTGCAACTGTTACGTCGGCTGGGATTAGCGGCGCGCTTTGTATCCGGCTATTTAATCCAGTTAGTTGCCGATGTGAAATCACTGGATGGCCCATCGGGCACCGATAATGATTTCACCGACTTGCACGCCTGGTGTGAAGTGTATTTGCCCGGCGCCGGTTGGGTGGGGCTTGATCCCACTTCCGGTTTATTCGCAGGCGAAGGACATATTCCACTCGCGTGCAGCCCGGACCCTTCATCCGCCGCACCGATCAGCGGCGCAGTCGATAAATGCGAATGTGAATTTGAACACCTGATGTCCGTCGAGCGCGTGTGGGAGGCGCCGCGTGTTACCAAACCGTATGAAGAAGAGCAGTGGGAACAGATTATCGCGTTGGGTAAAACCATTGATAAAGATCTCGCTGATCTGGATGTTCGCCTCACCATGGGCGGCGAACCCACATTTGTTTCCATCGATGATCCCGATGGTGCTGAATGGAATACCGAAGCGATGGGACCCAACAAACGTTTGCTGTCAGGCAATCTGTTTCATCGTTTACGCCGTCACTATGCGCCGCATGGTTTGATGCATTTCGGGCAAGGGAAATGGTATCCCGGCGAGCAATTACCGCGCTGGTCACTGAATTGTTTCTGGCGCAAGGATGGCGAACCCATCTGGCTGGATCCGGCCTTGTATGCCGATGAAAATCGCAGTTATGGCGCAGATGCTTATCTGGCTAGCAAGTTCCTGCACGGTGTTGCATCGCGTCTGCAT
>DAOMGA010000390.1:0-2075 GCA_035430085.1 Pseudomonadales bacterium | reverse complement strand
GTGTTGGTGGATATCACGCCGCACATGGAAGCCGATGGTTTGTCGCGCATCCGGGATTTTATGTTGGAACACGCCGCTGCGGGTTTTGCCACGCTGGATGATGCCGCTGATTTTGTGGCGAGTTACACCCCGCATCGAAAACGTGAAAAGAATGAATCTGAAAACCGGCACGATGGCTTGAAGAAAAATTTGCGTTTGTGTGAAGACGGTCGTTACCGCTGGCATTGGGATCCTGCATTCCTTGACCGCAGTCCGCACAAGACGGGCGACACCATCCGTGTGAATTTTCTGGAAGAAGCAGCGCGTGGATTAACGATCCCTACTTTACTGGTGCGTGGTCGCGTCAGTGATCTGGTCAGCCCGGAATCCGCACGTGAATTTCTCCAGATGGTGCCACATGCGGAATACGTGGACATACAGGATGCGGGTCACATGGTGGCGGGTGACCAGAATGATATTTTTTCCAATGCGGTACTCGAATTTTTACGCAAGCTGAAATGAGTATGCGAGCCGCATGAGTATTCCTCTCATCCTGCCGGAAGTGCAGGCGGCGATTCTTGCCGGTGGACAAAGCCGTCGCATGGGTAAACCTAAACTGTTTCTGGATTTCCGCGGCAATACTTTTATTGCGCATTTGCTCACTCAATTACAGCATCAAGTGAATGATGTAATGATTGCCGGTGCCCCCGATCCGCGTCAGTTAACCGATCTTGGGGTGCCGGTGTTGGCAGATGCTGAACCGGATAATGGACCTCTCGGCGGCATTGCTACTGCGCTGGCACAGGCTCGCAGGCAGTGGTTGCTGATTGCGCCTTGCGATAATCCTTTACTGCCAGATAACTACGCGGCGCGTTTACTAAAAGTGGCGCGTGAACAACAGGCACCGCTGGTGTATGTGCGTAAAGCGGGCAGGGCGCAGCCACTCTATGCCATTGTGCAGCGTGATTTGCTGGCTAGCCTGAAGGATTATCTGGCCAGTGGTGAACGCAAGGTGTTGCCCTGGTATGAATCGGTGGGCGCAATTGCGCTGGAATGGGATGATGCGGGACTATCGTTTACTAACCTGAATACACCAGAAGAGTACAGTGCGTTTCTTGCGGCTACGCAGGAAAATTAACGGCTGTGCTATCATTCGCGCCTGTTTTGAAGTGTTTTTGCTGGAGAATTCCATGATCGACGAAAAATTACTCGCCATTCTGGTGTGTCCTGTCACCAAAGCTCCGCTGGTATATGATGAAAAAAATCAGGAGTTGGTCTGTAAAGCCAGTGGCTTGGCATACCCGGTACGTGATGGCATTCCAGTGATGCTGGAAGAGGAAGCGCGACAGCTGACAGACGAAGAAAAAAACCGCTGAAAAGCGGTTTTTTTATGCCTGCTATTTACTGCGCGTTGGTGTTTATTTTTCACCCAGCGTATTGGCAGCGTTGGCTTCTACCGTATTGTAAATTCCTAGCTGGTTCGCCTTTTCCAGCACGGGTTTGGAGTAATTAAAATCTGCAAAAAGTGGAATGAATGTGCCGGGATCTTTATCTGTCTGAATATAGGCTTGAATGCCATTCAATCGTTCAGTTTTATTCAATTGCAGTGGTGTCTGGCATATATAGAGGCTATGCATCCATAACAATATTGCTATCGTCGAGATGGCAGGCAGGCACCACTTGTTTGCCGTTGGATTGTTTTGCAACCTGGCGGCATAAACCGCATAAATACCTGCAGCAGCTAATGACGCAAAGAGAGCGTAACGTGAAACAGGGTATGCCATACCGCCGCCGCGCAGATATGCAGCCATGCCGCCCAGTATCATCACGTAAATAAACAACAGTTTTGAAAAATCGCCATCAGGCAATTTGATAACCATATATGCGCCTAGCCCTATAACAAGCAGACCAAGCGGAAGATGTATCCAGGCAATATTGGACATATCCCATTTGCCAGTAGATACCAGATTGCCCATAAACTCGGGAATGTATTTCAGCATGAGTGCATAGTCCGGGCTGGCGGGAGCGCCTGCTGTTTGTGGCGGACTAAAATAGAAAAATACCAGCAACACAATGCCTGCGCGGATAGCAAAAGA
>DAOMGA010000389.1:0-2076 GCA_035430085.1 Pseudomonadales bacterium | reverse complement strand
GAAACCGCTTGATGGATTTACGCGACTCATCGCCAATCAAACCATCTACCACGCCACTGTAAAAACCTTGTTGCTCCAGCAATCGCTGCAACTCTTCTTTTTCTGACATATTTAACGGCGTGTAAGGGCGCGTCCAGTCTTTTACTGGCGCTGGCTTGCCGGCAATTCTGTCTGATAACAATAACACTGCCAGCGCATATTTATCGGCGTTGTTATAACGTTTAACGACAAAAAAGTTTTTTTGCAACGCAAATACAGGGCCTGTATCACCTTGCAATGCCAGCAGCTCCTTGCCATTACCATTATCAGGCGGCAATATTTCGTATCCCCAGCTCTCACCGGTTCGCCAACCACTTTTTTGTAACAACTGCGCTGCAGTAGCGAGTGCATCCGGCACAGAATGCCAGATGTCACTCTTGCCATCGCCGTCAAAATCCACGGCATAAGCGATGTAACTGGTGGGGATAAATTGCGTATGCCCCATTGCGCCTGCCCACGAACCAAGAAATTCAGTTTGTGACACATCGCCACGTTGCAAAATCTTCAGCGCAGCAATCAATTGCGTTCGGGCAAATTTTTCTCGTTTAGGATCGGCATACGCCAGTGTTGCCAGCGCACGGGGAATGTAATGCAGTTTTGTCTTGTCTTTTAACACCGCGCCGTAATTGGATTCCATGGACCAGATCGCCAACAACACATGGCGATCTACACCGGTGGATCGTTCAAGACTGGCGAGTTCTTTTGCATACTGCTGCAACATGGCCTGCCCAGTGGTAATAGCGCGCTCCTGTATACGGCCATCCATGTACTCCCACGCCTCGGTTTTGAATTCTGGCTGATAGTTCGCTTTTTCCAGAACGATTGCATCCGGCTCGGTCACGTCAAGAAAAGCATTGTCATATACCTGCGCTGAGACACCCTGGCTGATTGCTGTTGCCCTGAATGATTGGATCCACTGCGTGAACCCGTCATCAGCTTGTGCCGGCTGAAGTATTACTCCCACGATCAAGGCTAACAGCAAGCGAACCAAGGGTTGGAGATTGATAGAAATCCGCATGAGGGAGTCTCGATAAAAATGGGCTGATACGAAGAAAACGTGCCGGGGGGGATAGTATAGCTGCCAGCGTTTTGTTTCACGGCTTGCTGCTACAATCCTCACCTGAACTGGTCACATTACACGAGCTCTCGATGCCACGTCTGCACCTATATTCCCTGTTATTCGCCTGGCTACTGGTATCTGCCCAGATGCCACTACTGGCACAGACCGCTGACACAACCACGCCGGAACCAGCGTCAGCTCCCGCACAAAACATTACGCTGACACAGATATCTGATCAGGCATTGAGTACAGGAAAACTCATCCAGCAAATGGAACAACTGGCCGTACAGCCACTGGAAATTGAAGAACTGAAAGAACGTTTGTCATCCAACCAGAAAAAATTACAGACCTTGCGACGCGAATCCGCTTCGCTGATGGACACCAGCAGCGTCAGTGTCGAGCAGATACAAAATAGCCAGAATATCTGGAAATATGCGCTGGAAATGTTGACTAAAGAGCAGCAGATAGCCAAAGACCGCGGGCTGGAATTAGAAAAAGGCATCGCATTACTCGTCAAAGAAGAAGATTTATGGAAACAAACCCAGGTAAAAATCAGCGAAGCACCTGAATTAGTGGACGGTTTGCAACAGAGTAAACAGGCAATAACCAGTATTACCGCCGCCCGCAAGAATCTGGGTATTCCATTGCAAGAAACGCTGGAGATATCCAAACAATGGCAAGATTTGATCGACACCAGCAATGATCAACTACTAACACTGAAACAAAATGAAGATGTCATTCGTAAACATCTGCTCAGCACATTGCAGCCTGCACTATGGGAACTGAACCTGGATGATTTTCATGTCACCAGTGATTATCGTCGTACCCTATCGCTACACTGGAAGTTAGCGCGCTATTTTCTCACGCAGCATCCACTGAAAGGCGCTACGATTCTTACAGCAGCTGTTGGCATGTTGCTCTTTCTCTGGTATCTGCGCAGAAATAATAATCGCCTGCAAGAAGAACATCGTGGCATG
>DAOMGA010000388.1:0-2090 GCA_035430085.1 Pseudomonadales bacterium | reverse complement strand
AAAGCAGGTCCCGAGCAGGTGGCGTCGTCCGCACATCTGCCACCTTCCATGATTTTTACCGATGCGTCGCCAACAGCCTTGCCACAGCAATACGGTTATGTAGTTTTTCTGGAATCGCGTCTGGTAGACAGTCAGAGCAAAAAATTGATTGCCAAATCAGTGCGTGCCGGTGTGGGTGGCAAAATGGCTGATCCCGGTAAAAAAGTCCTGATAGAAGACATCAAACCTGTGCTGGATAGCTGGGTTCAGGATGCCAGCGCTTTTGTGCACAGCAATATCCAGTAACCATTAACCTTCCGGTAACTATCCCCATGAACGACGCCCCGCTATCCCGTCCCGCTATCTCTAAAAAACACCATATCGCACCGATATGGTTGTTGCCATTTCTCGCCCTGTTGGTCGGTGTCTGGTTAGTGTGGCGCAGCCTGCTGGATATCGGCCCCACCATTACCATCGAGTTTGAAAGCGGCGACGGCATCGTCGCCAATCAGACACAAGTCAAATACAAGGGCATTACCATCGGCACGGTCAAGCAATTGATCAACAAGGAAGACCTGAGCGGCGTGATTGTCGAAGTGCAGATGGATAAAGCCATCAAACAAAAACGCGGCGGCGTGCCGAAGGAAGCGCAATTCTGGCTGGTGCAGCCGCAAGTATCGCTAGCAGGTATTTCAGGTTTGGGAACTCTGCTATCCGGTAATTACATCGGCGCACAATTAAATGCACCAGGCGGCAAGTTAAGCGGCGAAATTGCCGAGAATTTTGTTGCCCTGAAAGAACCACCTCCTTTGCCGAACAGCGTATCGGGGCTGCACATCCGTTTCAAAACAGATCGAGTCGGCTCACTCGGCATGGGCGCGCCCATTTTCTCCCGACAAATTCAGGTGGGCTCTGTGCAATCGGTGGTGATGGCCACTGATGGCAGCGGCGTGGAAATCGGCGTGTTCATCCAACCGCAATACGAACATCTGGTACATAAAAATACACGCTTCTGGAATGCCAGTGGCGTGCGCATTAATGCGGGACTGGGTGGAATCCATCTGGAAACAGAATCTGTAGCCAGCATACTGGCAGGCGGCATCAGCATGAGCGTGCCTGATGAAAAAGCACCACTTGCGGAAGATGGCGATGGATTTTTTCTGTATCAGGATTTTGAAGCTGCCGAAACCAGTGTGTACGTCAACGTCCAGTTTCACAGCGCCAATGGTCTGACCAAAGACGTGACCAAAGTCATGTACAAAGACATGGTGGTCGGCAAGTTGCGTGATGTCTGGTTTGATAAAGAACACAATGCAGTATTCGGACGTTTTGGCATTGACCCGCGTTTTGAATCCTTCATTCACGACAAAACACGTTTCTGGTTGGTCAAACCGGAATTTTCAGTGGCGGGGATATCAGGGCTGGATGCTTTGCTATCTGGCAGCTATCTCACTTTTTCTGTTAACGAACAGGGCAATCCCGTTGCAGATCACACATTTATTGCCGAAGACGGCCCCGATCCGAAAGATTATTTCAACACCCCGGGATTGCATTTGCGTCTGGTTTCGACCACGGCTGAAGCACCAGTCGGTGCGCCGGTTTATTTCAATAATTTTGTGGTGGGCGTGGTTGAAAACCGCTTGCTGGAAGGCGATCAGGTTGCCACCTATGTGTTGATAAAACCTGACTACCGCCATCTCGTGAATAGCAGCAGTCGTTTCTGGAATATCAGCGGCATGCAGGTTGACGCCAGCTTGAGCAAAGGCATTCAGGTACGCAGTGCGCCGCTAGCAGCAATAGCGGCAGGAGGCATCGCTTTTGATACACCGCGCAAGGAAAAATCTTCATTGCACGATGGCGCAATATTCCGGCTGGAATCCAGTGAGAGTATCGCAAAAGCCATTTTACCCGGCAGTTTACCGGGTGTTTATGTCACTCTGGAAGCGCCTGACGCCGGTGGCATCCGCACAGGAGCGCCAGTGCTGTACAAGGATATGCCCGTGGGATCGGTGCAGGAATTACGCTATAGCGAAAATGGAAAATATATTCAAATTCGCATAAATATTGAAGCGGAGCACAGCAAATTACTGGATGCCAGCGCCCGCTTCTGG
>DAOMGA010000387.1:0-2095 GCA_035430085.1 Pseudomonadales bacterium | reverse complement strand
TCAATGTTGTGCGCGAAGCGATGTTTGAAGTGGAAAATGGCGAGGCGGTACGCTCAAGAATATCCAATCGTCTGGCGGTGCTGAAAGAGCAACAAGTAAATAGTCCGGAATTGTATACAGTGATCGACTGGCGTACTGAGCATGCAGAAAATATGCTGCATAACACCGGCTTGATAGCCGTGCAGAAGTGAGATGGTATGTTCGAGCTGAGTGAAGGTCAGAAACGTTTTTTTGAGACTTTTGGCTACCTGGTTTTTAAAGGATTGTTTGCGCCGGAAGCGAAAGAAATATCACGTGTCTTTGATAATACGATGGAGCAATTCTCGTCAGAGTTGATCGAGTGGCGTCACCGTGCTCATGCCAACCAGCGACGCCAGTTTCTTACGCAATTTATTGATCGGAATGAATACCTGAGTGCGCTATTGGACGACGAGAGAATCCTTGGTATTTATAAAGGTCTGCTGGGTGATGATTTTATTTACCGTGGTAGTGATGCCAATTTGTTTGAGTGTGGCACATGTTGGCATTCAGATACGTATGGTGCATTGCTGAAATATCGCAATGTAAAAATTATTTTTTATCTGGATCAGCAAGGTGCGGATAGCGGTTGCTTTCGCGTCTTGCCGGGCAGTCAGCATTTCGGGGACAAATTTGCGAACAAGCTGCAGGCGTTTCTAAAGAAAAATGACAGTTATATGGAAGATCTTGGCTTGCAGGATCATGAAATTCCCGCGCAGATTATTCCTACCGAACCTGGTGATGTGGTGGTGTTTGACTTCAGGGTCAAGCACGCTACCTGCTTTGCCAGTGAGCGCCAGCGGCGGATGTTTACTATCTGTGCGGCAGAAAAATTGCGCGAAGAGGATATTCCACAGCTGCGTCAGGAAATTACTGATGCGGGAAAATATGGCTTTACATCCTATTATGGCGAAGCCATGGTCAGAACGGCCGGGCCTGAACGTATGCGACATTTGCAGCAGTGTCTGGACAATGAGGATGCACTGTTTGTGCCGTCAGATAATGCGCCGGCCGCAAATGAAGAGTTTGAAAAAGAACAGCAGTCAATTTCTTGATAATGAAATCGTAAACGAGGGTATTTATGTCTAGTAAATCAGTTCTGGTTATTCATCGTATGGCGCCTAAAAATGGCAGGTTTGCTGATGCAAAAAAAGTATCGGACGACTGGATGGAATTCCTGAAAAGTCAGGTTAACTGCAAATCAATTGATGTGATTGGTTGTACAGAGAGCCAATGCGTATGGATTGAAGAATGGACGACTAAAGCGGCTGTGGACGAGCTGAACAATCAGCATCTTGCCTATTCGGAATTTCTTCCACGCATGGTGGATTGTTCCAAGAGTGTCCCGCAGCGTCTGGTTTATCAGCAGCTTCTGTAGTGCGCAAATAGTATGCAACGATAGTATGAGTGCTGCCGGTTTTGAAAATCTGTTGTCACAGGCTGGGCGGTTTGAAGCTGGAAAACTGCCACCAGTGGATCAGTGGAACCCTGCATTCTGCGGTGATATGGATCTCCGGATTGCTCGCGATGGAAGCTGGTACCACGAAGGCAGGGCTTTTCAACGTGAAACGTTGGTGCGTTTGTTATCGTCGATCCTGAAAAAAGAAGGCAATGAATATTTTTTAGTGTCGCCTGTCGAAAAAATTCGTATTCAGGTCGAAGATGTTCCGTTTGTTGTTGTGGGCATGACAGAAGAGAAAGGCGTTGATCCGCCAGTGTTGTTATTTCGCACATTGACCCAGGATGTGGTCAGGCTGGATGCAGATCATCCTTTGCGGGTGCAAACCGATACTGTGACTGGCGAGCCGCGTCCTTACATTCTTGTAATAGGCGGTATGGAAGCCAGAATTCATCGCCCGGTATTTTATGAGTTGGTGGAACGCGGGCGTGAATTCAAGGTGAATGATGCTCGCCATTTGGTGGTGGATAGTGGCAGCCTGACATTCGATCTCGGATCGCTTTGATCACTACTGAGGATCGTTAATCTCTATTGAATGTCGTAAATGACTTTTTCCAGATGACCGGCAAAATTGTCAGGGGCTTTGTAGCTTGGAGACACAGGCGAGCCTGTGTCCCG
>DAOMGA010000386.1:0-2104 GCA_035430085.1 Pseudomonadales bacterium | reverse complement strand
AAACTACGCACCGGATCCGGTCAACATGCCGATGATCCGCCATTGGCTGGATGCTTTTGATGACCGCAACCCCGTGTATGAAGACGAAACCAGCGCGATGAACTCACGTTTCAAGGGCCTGATTGCCCCCCCTGCGATGATGCAGACCTGGATCATGCCCCGTCCGATCCTGCGTGGCATTGCCGAACGCGGTGGCTCTGCGCAGCCACTTGACCCCGACACACCACTACCAGTGCTGGATCGTGTGGGTTTCACCGGCATCCTGGCCACCAACTCGGATCTGGAATTCAGCCGGCCATTGCGCCACGGCGACCTGCTGTGCACGGAAATCTATGTCGAATCGATCTCACCACGAAAAAAAACCGGGCTGGGGCTTGGCTATTTCGTGACATGGATCACTGACTTCATCGACCAGGACCAGCAGTCTGTCGGGCGACAGTCTTTTCGCGTACTGAAATTTGATTCTTCCACCATCGGCCAATAAGGAGACAACATCATGATGAAAACTGTTTTTGCAGATATTGGCCGCACTTCTTTGCACGCTGATGCCATCCAGGTGGGCGACGCCATCACACCAATGGATATCCCGTTGACGCATACCATGATCGCCGCCACCGCCATTGCCTCGATGGATTTCATGCCGGTACACCACGACAAGGATTACGCACTGTCACAGTTTGCGCCGGATGCATTCCTGAACATTCTCTCCAGCAATGGATTCGTATCAAAATTCCTCACCGACTGGGCAGGCCCTGATGCCTGGGTAAAGAAAATCAGCATCAAACTCGGTGTACCTGCCGTGCCACATCAAGTGTTGAAATTTACTGGCGAAGTACTCAGCAAAAATACCGTCGGCAATGAATGTCACATCGAGGTTTCTGTACAGGCTGCCAATGATTCCGGTAATCACGCGACAGGTACTGCGGTAATCACGCTTCCTCTCTAGGTAAATCACATGAAAAAATCCGCACTGATTACCGGTGGCACTGGCGGTTTCGGCCTGGCACTCACCCGCCATCTCGTCACTCGTGGCTGGCAGGTCTTTGCTGCGGATTGTGATACAGCAGGACTGGAAGCATTAACAAAACAGGATGGCGTAACACCTGTTTTTATTGATGTCACCAAAACAGAAAGTGTGGAAGCTGCGCTGGCCGAAGTAAAAAAGCACGTGCAACAACTGGATGCTGTTATCAATTTTGCGGGCATTCTTCGCGTGGGCGCGATGATAGAAATGGATGAAAAAGTCGTGCAACAGGTACTGGACATCAACCTGATGGGAACCTGGCGCGTTAACAAAGCGTTCTTTCCCCTGCTCAAACACGGTCGGATCGTCAACGTCAGTTCTGAAACCGGCTGGCACACGGCATCGCCATTTAATGGTGCTTATGCCATGAGCAAATACGGTATAGAAGCCTATTCCGATGCACTGCGCCGTGAGCTTTCTATCTACAACATTCCCGTGATAAAAATTCAACCGGGGCCATTTAAAACCAATATGGTTGCAAACACTGTTGGTGGATTCCAGCTAGCCGCAAAAAACAGCCAGCTTTACAGCAAGCAACTGGAACATTTCGGCGACCTCGTATTCGAAGCCAATAAAAAAGCTGGCGACCCTGACTACCTGTCAGAAGTGATTTACCATGCACTCACTGTTAAAAAACCCAAGACGGCCTATTCAGTGAAAGCCGATCCCGGCAGGAGTTTTCTTGAGTGGTTGCCTGTCCGTATAAGCGACTCGATTTTTAAAAAAATATTATCCCGTTAAGGAATCTCTCATGCTGTACTTTGAAGACATTCACATCAACCAGCCACGCCACTCTGATGAAACGTATACCGTGACTGCTGATGATATCAAGCAGTTTGCAGCACAATGGGATCCGATGCCTTTTCATCTGGATGAGGAAGTTGCCAAGTTCTCCCCAATCGGAAAGTTGTTTGCTTCCGGAATTCATAGTGTTGCTATTGGTATTCGCTTATCACATACCATGATGGAAAAAGATCTCGCCGTGATCGCCGGCCTTGGCTGGACCGATGTGCGCTTTCCTGTACCGGTCTGCACAGGTGATGTCTTGCGCATGAAATCAGAAATTATCGAGAAACGCGT
>DAOMGA010000385.1:0-2108 GCA_035430085.1 Pseudomonadales bacterium | reverse complement strand
CAATAGCGGGGCCAGGTTCAACGTACAGGATAGTATTGTCAGATAACGTGGGTTTACTGTTATCACCCAATAGGCCGACGAATACCGCGATCAAAATCCCTAATAACAGCAGATTGGCAAGAGCGCCGCGTAACCAGCTGAGTACGCGCCAGGGTAAAACCAGCATCATGGTGAAAACACTTTTCATAACGAATCCTGTAGGCGTTGCCAGCGAACACATAACAAAGAAGTGGTAAACAGTGAAATTGTCAGTGTTGCCATAGCGCCATATAAAATAAAATGGCCACTGGTAGCGTCATTATCAATAGCCGCTAGCAAATGAAACAGAATAATAAAACATAACCAGGTGCCACTGCGTGCGCGGTGTTGCAACAAGCCCGGCAATATCAGCAGTAAAGGCAGTGTCTGCATCAACCAGACAGGCCAGTAAAAATGCTGCCGTATCACCGTGTGGTCGATTGCCAATATTAATAGTAGACCTGCATACAGCAGCACGGTTAATTGCCATGCGACTCGGGTTTTTGTTGCCAGTGTCATCACGATTATCCCAGCGCTTTTGCAATGTTGGCAATGCGTTTACCTAACGCCTGGCAGAGCGTATTTTCGTCATCACTGAGAGTCTGGTTGTTCTTGCTGGCGAGGTGGGAAGCGCCATAAGGTGTGCCGCCTGTGTTCGTGTGGTGCAAGGCTTCCTCTGTGTAAGGGATGCCGGCAATCAGCATGCCGTGATGCAACAGTGGCAACATCATGCTCAGTAGAGTGGTTTCCTGACCACCGTGCATAGAAGATGTCGACGTAAAAACGCCTGCCGGTTTTCCTGCCAGTGCACCTGCTGCCCACAAACCTGCGGTGCCATCGAGAAAATATTTCATTGCTGCCGCCATATTGCCAAAACGCGTGGCGCTGCCGAGTACTAGTCCCGCGCAATGTTGTAAGTCATCCAGCGTGCAATAAATCGCACCTTCCGACGGAACGGCAGCCGCTGTCGCTTCACAATCTGCAGAAACGGCTGGCACAGTTCTTATACGCGCTTCCATGCCATTCACTTGTTCAATGCCGCGCGCAATCTGTTGTGCCATGGCAGCGGTTGCACCATAGCGACTGTAGTACAACACCAGAATATAAGGTGATGGATCAGACATTCAGATAATCTCCAGAATATTTTCCAGTGGTCGGCCAATCGCTGCGCGTTGACCATTGATCACAATCGGGCGTTCAATCAGGCGCGGATGCGTGCACATGGCAGCGATGATGTCAGCTTCACTCAGCACCGGGTTGTCGAGTTGCAGCTCGCGATATTCTGCTTCGCTTTTGCGTAACAGTGCGCGTGCAGGTATCCCTAATTTTTTTAGCAGTATTTTCAATGTTTTTGCATCGGGTGGATTGTCCAGATACAGGATGACATCGTGACGTATTCCTTTTTCTTCCAGCAAGGCTAGCGCCTGGCGTGATTTGGAGCAGCGGGGATTATGGTAGATAGTTGCCATGTCAGCTTCAGGTTGGTAGATTGAAATCAAACGGATAACAACGATACTGCTTAAAGGAGGCAAAAACTATGTTAATAGTAAAAAGCACCATGCGACTGATACTGATTGGAATGTTCGCATTGCTCCTTGTGTCGTGCGAAAAAGCACCGCCGCCTGTGGTTCTGGAGACGCTGAATGGCAATCCGATACACGAGCAGGACTGGAAAGGCAAATGGGTCTATATCAATTACTGGGCCGATTGGTGTAAACCCTGTGCTGAAGAAATTCCTGAACTGAACCGTTTTGCTGCAGCCAATCCAGATGTATTGGTGATAGGCATCCACTTCGACAAGCCAAGTACTACTGATCAGTTACGTCAGGTGAACGCATTTCGCATTGAGTTTCCTGTTGTGATCAGTGATACACAGATCGCGTTTCCGCACTCTATTCCAACGGGTTTACCGATGACTTTTGTCTTCAGTCCGGAAGGCAAGCTGGTGAACAGCCTACAGGGACCGCAAACCCAGGACTCCTTGTTAAAGGCCAAAAAGTCATAAAAGCTTAGCCGCCCAGATAGGCGGTTTTGACAGCAGGGTTATGCAGTAGCGAGTTGGC
Source organism: Pseudomonadales bacterium (assembly GCA_035430085.1). GTDB lineage: Bacteria > Pseudomonadota > Gammaproteobacteria > Pseudomonadales > UBA7239 > UBA7239. The sequence goes on along the minus strand of DAOMGA010000385.1, from coordinate 27 downwards.
ATCACCCTGCAATGTGATCTCGCCATG
>DAOMGA010000384.1:0-2109 GCA_035430085.1 Pseudomonadales bacterium | reverse complement strand
ATCGACAGCACCGGTGAATATGCGCACATCGATAATTTTGAATGTTCAGTATTCACAGGCGAATACATTACAGGTGATGTCGATAGTGCCTATCTGGCTACGCTGGATGCGCGCCGCAATGATGCTGCCAAAAGTCATGACAACGGGGATGTTAACGGCAGTGTCGTTGGCATTCACAACAGCAGGTAGTGGCGTGAGGCAGCGCCGCTGATGTGGTCGCCGTCTTTCAGGCGTGCATTGATCTATTTGCCGCTGCTATTGATCGGCGCGGAAGCAGTATTGCATTTATTGCAGGTGGTGTTTACCCGTATCCAGTCCCCCTACGAGCTGGAATGGATGGAAGGCGCCATGTTGCAGCAGGTTCATCGGTTGCTGCATGGCTTGCCACTGTACGGTGAGCCGACGCTTGATTTTGTTCCCGCACTCTACATGCCGTTGTATTACGGCGTTTCTGCATTATCGGCCTATGTTTTTGGTGAAAGCCTGTTTGCCTTGCGTCTGGTGTCTATCACTGCGGCGCTGATAACGCACATTCTGGTATTCCTGATTGTCCGGCGTGTCTCTGGCTCATTGCTGGCGGCTGTGTTGGGTGCAATGTTGTTTGCTGCCACTTTTCCGCACACGGCGTTCTGGTTTGATGTGGCGCGTGTTGATAGTCTCTGGGTATTGTGTCTGGCCGCTACCGTGTATGCCTTGCTCTCGTTGCGTGAACAGGCGTCTATTCGCGCTGTAATAGTCGTCGCTGTTTTTTCTGTGGCGGCATTGCTGGCGAAACAGGCGTCGCTATTTTTTATGCCGTTTCTTGTATTGAGCATCTGGTGCTGGGCGGGTTGGCGCTATGCCTTGGGTTTCTGTGTGTTGTTTGCACTTGGCGCCAGTTTTTTTATTGCACTGATAATTGCATTTTATGATGAGCGTTTCTTTTTCTATGTGTTCCAGATGGCGGGCAGCCATGGTGTGACACTGTCGGGCTTCAGGCGCTTTGGCCTCGATGTGATGTTTTCTATCGCAGGTACGTTATTTTCTGCGTTGCTGTATCCATTCTTGCTGGATGGTAGTTGGCGAGAAAAACTGGGCTGGTTGGCTGTACTCGCCGGATTTATCTTTCTCTCCATGGTGTCCCGCGCTTATGCCGGTGCTTTTTTCAATGTGTTGATGCCATTACATTTTTGCGTGGCGATTTTTTCCGCGCTGACATTGGCCTTGCTGCTAAAACGCACGCAGGTATCCAGCTGGTGGTTTTTACCTGCCTTGTTGTTGATGGCTTTGCTGCTGAATGATATGTATCGCGCGCGCTATGTAGTGGCCAAACAATTGCCTACGGCAGACAGTGATGCGGCGTATGGCGTGTTGATTGACAGGATAGCAGCGGTGCAGGGGCGTGTTTGTATCACTTCCCACGGCTATCTCGCCTGGATGGCAGGAAAAGATTTTTGTGCGCACAACACGCAAGTCACCGATGTGATGACAGGCAGTGATCCTGCTTTGGCGCAAGCCTTGCGTGATGATTCGCGGCAAAAGATTCTCAGCGGTTATTACAGCGTGATGGTGCTGGATCGGGAAAAAGAGTTGCTGGATCTCGGACTGCAATTCTCTGAAATTCCCTATACAGTAACGCCAATAGACTATGTACATGGGCCAATACAATTTCCGGTCAACGGTTATAGCCCGAAACTCTGGTTAGAGTTTAAAGAGGAGAAAAAGTATGCACGATGAACATGACAAGGAATGGGGTTTTGCTACGCAGGCCATACGCGCAGGTTTTGAGCGTTCAGTATTTGGCGAACATAGCGAGCCGCTGTTCCTGACATCCAGTTATGTATTTGATTCAGCAGAGCAGGCGGCCGCGCGTTTTGCTGGCAGTGATGTCGGCAATGTCTATTCGCGCTATACCAATCCGACTGTAGCGGTATTCGAACAAAGGTTGGCGGCACTCGAAGGTGCTGAAATGGCAGTAGCAACCGCTTCTGGCATGTCTGCCATCATGTCTATGTGCATGGCGTTGCTGAAAACCGGTGATCATGTCATCTGTTCGCGCAGTGTTTTTGGTACAACCACCGTATTGTTCACCAAATACATGCAAAAATTCGGTGTCGATGTCACGTTTGT
>DAOMGA010000383.1:0-2116 GCA_035430085.1 Pseudomonadales bacterium | reverse complement strand
ACATGCCTCGTATGTCGGCTATTCCTGTGCGTGTAGCAAGTCTTTAATTTTTTAAAAGGTGACGTGAATGAAATACTGGATCTCGTTAGTCAACACCACGGAAGTGGATCAGTTTGTAGCGATTGCACAAAAAGCTGAAGAGTTGGGATACGAAGGCATTACCGTGCCGGATCATCTGGTCTACCCGACAAACATTGCAACGCCGTATCCTTACACGCCAGATGGCAAGGTATGGTGGCCGCACACCAATCCCTGGACGGATCCTTGGATTACACTCACCGCGATGGGGGTGGCGACAAAAACCCTGCGATTGGCGACCAATATTTATCTGGCGGCATTGCGTGACCCATTCACCGTTGCGCGCGCAACAGCGGCTGCTGCAATTTTTACCAATAACCGTGTGGTGTGTGGTGTGTCTGCCGGTTGGATCAAGGAAGAATTTGATTTGATGGGTTTTGATTTTGCATCACGCGGCCGCAGGCTGGATGAAGTGATGCACTGTGTACAGCAATTGCACAGTGGTGAAGTGGTATCACACAACGGTGAGTTTTTTCACTATCAGGATGTTATCCACTCTCCAGCGCCTTCGCAGAAAGTGCCGGTATGGGTAGGTGGTGCCAGCCAGGCGGCGTTCAAACGCGCTGCTGCCAATGACGGTTGGTTAGGCGTGCCATCCAAGAACAAACGACTGGCTGAAATCGTCAGCACGCTGTTTGACTTGCGCAAAGCCAACGGCAAATACGATCAGCCCTTCGATGTTGTGTTAAGCCCGATGGAATTGCTGACGAAAGATTTTATCGATTCACTCGATCCGGCGGGCACTTACCATTCCAGCGTATTGCCCTGGTCGCCATCGCCGTGGGGGCGTGCGTTCTGGGTGGAAGAAGGTGAGGATCATCGTGAATTGGCAGTGAAGTTTCGTGCCATGGAGCGCTTCAAGGTGATGATGCAGCAAGTGGGCGTGTGGTAGCCGCCACTATCTTTAAAGTAATTGTTGCGCCTAGAATGACTACACACTTGAATATGGCGGCACCATGAACTGGCCCAACTTGTTATCACTGCTACGCATATTGCTCATCCCGATGTTCGTGTTGGCGTTTTATATTCCGTTGCCGGGGATGAATTTTGTTTGCGCGTTTATTTTCGGTCTGGCGGGTGTGACGGATTGGCTGGATGGGTATCTTGCGCGCAAGCTGGATCAGACTACGCCTTTCGGTGCCTTTATTGATCCGGTCGCAGACAAATTGATGGTCGTGGTAGCGTTGGTGTTATTAGTGGAACGTTATGACAGTGTGTGGTTTACCCTGCCTGCTGCCATCATTATTTGCCGGGAAATTGTGGTGTCTGCCTTGCGTGAATGGATGGCGGAGTTAGGCAAACGCGCCAGTGTGGCGGTGTCTTACATTGGTAAAGTTAAAACTGCCATGCAGATATTGGCGTTGCTTATCTTGCTGGGCTCGTTACGGGAATGGACGTGGTCTGTGAGTATCGGCGTGATATGCCTCTATGTTGCGGCAGTATTGACGCTGTGGTCTATGGTGGCTTATCTGAAAGCGGCCTGGCCTGATCTGTTAAAGGGCATGGATAAGCCTTAATTTTTAATCGGGGACAGACCACGGTTTCGTTAAAATAACCCACCAAAAAAAACAACGAGGCAAGGAATTTTGAAGTTCAGATTTTTCGAAAATCATGGTCTATCCCCTAATGCCATAAATATAAGGCAAACAGCGGTATGAACATGGCTATTGATAGACAGCGTTACTCGCTGTTGGTTAAGCAAGTGCTAGTTTTATGGCTTTTGCTTTCTGGTTTTGTCGCATTACCTGTGCAGGCATTCGATGTGAATGTGTTGAATGCCCGTTTTTCTGGTTGTCCTGATATAACGATTGGTGATTGCTCCGGCGCTACCCTGTTGTACACAGGTTTTAGCTATGCGAATTTGTCTGGAGCCAATCTTTCCAACATTGATATGGCAGGCGCTGACCTGTCATACGCCAATTTGACGGGTGCAAATCTCAACGGCAATAACTTTTCCGGCGCTCAACTGTCCGGTACTAACCTGACTGGCGCTAATCTGACCAATAGCAATATGGCTGATGTAAATCTCTCCAACGCC
>DAOMGA010000382.1:0-2122 GCA_035430085.1 Pseudomonadales bacterium | reverse complement strand
ACCATTCCTGCAAGCGCGCTCGCACGGCGTCAGGATCGGCAAGGCTGGGTGTTGGGCGCAGATCTTCAGTCATGGCATTTCTCTCTCATTTTTTTATGAAAAATCATTAACAAGGACGATTACTGCGACCGGCAAAACGTGCGTGATCTCGAATCTGTTGATAGGCATCGAGTACCGGCGCAAATTCTTGCGGTTTGCTCGCGTGAATAATCACGCCGTCTGCACCGGCGGCAAACTGGTCATTGAAACGCTGCGCGCACTGTTGTGCATTGCCGACAGCTGCAGGCAGCCAGTGTTCAGGAATCAGGGTGCGGATATGCTGCAATTGTTCCAGCGTGGCGATGCTGTCAATCGCGCCCAACATATTGCGCACGGTGTCATCACTGCGGAATTGCTCAAGGATTGCCAACTCCCAACCATTCAATCTGACCAGCAACTCGCCGTAATTCGGCGCTTGTAAATAAGTGGCCATGCGCGCAACGATGTAGCGCAAATATTTTTCTTCATCCGCTTGATGTGCGACAGCTAACACGCTCCAGATTTTTACGGCTGCAGGATCGCGCCCTGCCTGCTCTGCCGCATCACGAATGATTTTCACCGAACGCGCCAGTGCTTCATCGCTGATAAACGTGTGCAGAATCACGCCATCAAAAACACTGCCAGCAAACGCCAGACTTTTTTCACCGAAACCGACAAACAGCAGTGGAATGTCATCGTCAATCCAGTCCGCCATGTGCAAATATGGAAACTTGCCCAGCACACCGTCATAACTCACGCGCTCACCGCGCCAGAGTTTTTTCATCACATCCACAAAATCACGCAAATGCGCATTGCTGATTTTTTCCATGCCCATCAAGTCATAACGGATACCCACACCGCGCGCCACGCCGAGTGCAAAACGCCCGGCACTCAGGCGATGCAATGTCGTACCCATACTTGCAGTAAGCAACGGGTGCCGTGAATTGATATTGGTAGCGCCTGTACCGATGAACAACTGGCTCGTCACCGCTGCTGCCGCACCCGCCAATGTCGCTACTTCTTTCACATCGAAACGCTCGGAGATCCATGCCGAGCCGATGCCCAATGCCTCGGCTGTCCGCACTTCATCCAGCAAGTCTGCCGGGGTACGCGTATGACCAGGTAAAGCATAAAAACCCAGTTCAGGAAAACGTCTACCTTCCGGTGCTTGCATCGCCCTGCTCCTTCTCTAGAATTGTTGAACGCCAGAATTATTGAACGGCGTTCGGTTAACATTAGTGAACAGCGTTCAGTTAGTCAAATCAGAGGAAGGGATGAGAGAGCCATCCGCAACGACAAAACCCAAAAATCCTGCCGGGCGACCGTCGCGCCTGAGCCGCGAACAGATTCTCGATACCGCCCTGCTGCTGTTGCGCGAGAACGGCGGGCAGGATCTGGCTATCCGCCAACTGGCGCAAAAGCTGGAAACCGTGCCGGGCAATCTGTACACCTACTTCCCGAACAAGGAAGCACTGCTCGACGCCCTCGCAGAACATGCCTTGCAATCACTGGAAATCAGCGCGGACACCACGCTGCCGTGGGATGCGCAGATCGCAGCGTGGATGGCGGCTTTTCGTCAAACGCTAAAACAGCGACCCGAACTGATGCTGCTATTGGGGCTGGCAGGCACTTCGCCGAGCACGCTGACAAGAATCGGGCGCATTGCCCGCCTGATCGAAAACGCCGGGCTGGATACCGCCACTGCTGTTTTACATGCACAAGGATTGTTGTGGACAGTGATGAGTTACACGCTGTTTGAAATGCAGGCCAGTGATGCCAAAGTAGTCAAACGCTTGCAACAAACTGCCGGGCATGAAAAAAATGACACCGTGCTGCAAAACAATAACGACGTGCTACAAAACAATAACGATGTACTGCAGCATCTTGCCGTGGAAAATCTGGAACCGTTATGGCAGAACACACTCGCCCGTAATCTGGATGGTATTCGCTTGCAGTTGGCGGAACAGAAAAAGCGCTAAAGGTGATTCAGCGATTCCATGAAACTGTCCATCTGGAGTTGGTGCGTGGGATCGCAAGGGCTGTGGACGCGCTGGCATGTCAGCCACTGATCTTCTGCCTTGCCAATCTGGAAGATAGTCTGGGG
>DAOMGA010000381.1:0-2138 GCA_035430085.1 Pseudomonadales bacterium | reverse complement strand
CAATCTACCAGGCAGACTATCACGGGCAAGGCACATGGCAGAGCCGGAAAAACCGATGAAATGAGGAGAGTCAGGGATTGGCCGCAGGCACAACAAAGGGCTCTATACTGTCAGCCACCATCTGGTAACTACTGAAGCCCATGTCCGTGACAGAATGATCCAGCTTCATCGTTCCTCTGACCCAGAATGGATCCATCGTCTGAAAATTGGCGGACAGCTTGCTCGCAATCACATGCACGATCTGGTTGGCTGGCGGGGGCGGTGTGTGGATACAAGCACCAAAATACGGCACTAACAAAAACTCCCTGATTTCATCACCCTTGTATTCCAGCGGCACAACAAAGCCTGCCAGTTTTACTTTTGCACCATCGAGACTTTTTTCTGCAGGGGCGCTATCCCACACTGCGCGCATACGCTTGAGCGCCTCTTCAGCGCGCGGATCCGCATCTCCCAGTTCATCCCAGTTGATATCGCCCAATTCCTTTTCAGGATTCCAACTATCCGGAATCAAATCATCCCAAATCAGTTCACGATAACTTTCAGCACTCAATGAAAAGCTCAATACTAAAACCAGCAAACCTGCAACGCAGCGCATACACACCTCTGGATACCTGGATTCAGATACGCGGAATCAAACCATCCGCCAATGATAAACGGTAGGCGCGCCAACCGGGAACCAGACTCGCAACTACACTCACTGCCAGAACCATCCCGACCCATTGCAATTCCGTCTGTGATAAAAAATACAAACTCACGTGTAATCCAAAATGCGATTGAACCCAGCCGCTGGCACAGAGTGTTAACATCCACAAAAATACAATACCGGTTACCACGCCGAGAAAACTTACACTCACACCTTCTACCAACAACAAGCAAAAAACATGCAGCGGCCGCGCACCCACTGCCCGCAAAATAGCCAGCTCACGGCGGCGCTCATTCAAACCGGCTAACAACGCAGCCATCAAGCCGCTCAAGCCAACAGCCACCACCATCGCCGAAACCGCCAGTAAAACTTTTTCCACTACGCCTACCACTTGCCATAAATCCGCTAACGCAACACCGGGCATTACTGCCAACAAAGGCTCATCGTGATACTCACTCACAAACCGTTGCATTTTAAAAACTGCCGCACGATTTTTCAGACCAACCAATACTGCAGTGATGGTTTTTGGTGTGAGATCAAACTTGCGAATATATTCCGCTGGAATATTCAAACCGGTCAGTGGTGCACCGCCAGCCCAGTTCAGATGAATCGCTTCCATTCCTGCCAAAGTAATATGTAAAGTCCGATCCACCGGTGTACCAGTGCGCGCAAGAATACCTGTTACTGCAAAGGGTTTGTCATCGTGCGCTGGCCCAGCTTGCGCCATACCATGCGTCAACACTACACGATCACCCAATTGATAATTCAGTTTATCCGCCACTTCTGCGCCGATAACCACATCAAATGTACCGGAAATAATTTTTCCTTGTGTCAATTCCAGTGCGCGATTTTCGCCGTAATGAAAATACTCGAAATACGATGCATCCGTCGCCAACACCGGATACCCGCGATGACTGTCGCCTAATGACAGAGGCACAGCCCACGCTACAGCCGGCTGCTCCTGCAATTTTTTAAAACTGGCCCAGCCAATGTTATTGGTCGCCCCGCCGAGACGAAATACCGCGTACAACATCAATTGCACAGGGCTGGTACGCGCTCCAATAATTAAATCCGCACCGGAAATAGATTGTTCAAAACCAGAACGCGCATCTTGCCGCAATCGTTCAACACCCAGTAACAACGTGATACTAAGTGCTATAGAAATCAGCGTCATTGATAAGGTCAGGCGACGATTCCACGCACTCTGCGCTGCCAATTTCAGAATGGTCAGCATGCTGAAAAATCCTCCTCCGATAACTGCACCCTGTTGATATCAAGCAGAGAAATTTCCCGGGTGAATTCGGAGGCAAGACGGCGATCGTGACTCACAAACAACAAAGTTGCAGATGTTTTTTCACAGGCATCCAGCAATAAATCCAGAAACGCGATTTGTCTTTCTGCATCCAGCGCTGAAGTGGGCTCATCCGCAATCAATATTTCAGGCTGACCTATCAATGCTCGTGCCATTGCCACACGCTGTTGTTGCCCGACGGAT
>DAOMGA010000380.1:0-2138 GCA_035430085.1 Pseudomonadales bacterium | reverse complement strand
CGCTGCAATTCGGCACAGCCCCGATCAGCGCCGAGCAGGTAGAAGCCAGTGTGGGTGACAGCGCACACTATGACGTTTTTGCCCTGAACGATGCCATGTTGGGTGGCAATACTGCGCATGCACTCAAAATTCTCCACGCCCTGAAGCAGGAAGGCACCAACGTGCTGGCAGTGTTGGGCGCGCTGACACGCGAGTTACGCCAACTGGCCACAGCAGCAGAAGACATCGCCAACGGCATGCCTGTACAGACAGCGATACGGCAGGTGGGTGTATGGGATAAACGCCAGCCCGTCTTTACACGCGCACTGCAACGTCTCCGCGCCAGTCATACACAAGAAATGATTCGCCAGATGGCGGGTGTGGATCAATCGGTCAAAGGCATGGCAACGGGCGATCCATGGGACAGGCTGGAATCATTGTGCTTACTGGTTTGTCGCTCCGCATGAACACACCCGGCACCGTCATTGTTATTCCGGACAAAATGGCTTTTAGCAGCTGCATCAACATTTATATCAACGATCTGGTTGGCGGCTTGCACGTGGGCAACCACACACTGATCAGTTACCTGAACGAAGCACAAATGCGCTTTTTGACAGCACTGGGGTTTCCTACGCTGATTGTCGATGGCGCCATCACGTTTAACAATGAAATCACTGTGCAATATCAGCGCGAGGCGCGTTACGGTGATGTGCTGACGGTACAGGCACACATTGACCAGCTGGAAGCGCGCCAGTATCGCATTGTCTATCACATGCAGAATCAACTCGGAAAAACCGTGCTGAAAGCGCAAATGATCATGGTGTTTGTCGATCAGGCTACCGGTCGCCGCTGCGACGTCCCTGCTGCTTTTTATACCGCATGGGCAAATTACAACCGCTGACACCAGCGCAGTTGCGCTGGACAGGCGACACGCCGGAAGCCGGGAATTTTAACGACATCTATTTCTCGCGTGAGAATGGATTAGCAGAATCGCGCTATGTGTTTCTGGATGGCAATCATTTACACCAGCGCTGGCAAAGCCTGCCTGAAAAATCCTGTTTTGTTATCGGTGAAACCGGTTTTGGTACCGGCCTCAATTTTTTGCTGGCGTGGCAATTGTGGCAAGAAACCGCTGCCGAGGATGCGCAATTATTTTTTATTTCCACCGAATTATTTCCGTTAACGCACGACGATCTTGCCCGCGCGTTGGCGTTCTGGCCCGAACTGGCAACATGGTCAGCTCAGCTATTGCAACAATACCCGGCACTCACACCCGGTTACCACTGGCTGCGGTTTCCGGAGAGTCGCGTCACGCTGTTGCTCCTGTTGGGAGACGCCAATGACACACTGCAACAACTGCACGATAGCGCTCATCCGGATTTTATTCACGCCAATTCCTGGAGCATCGACGCGTGGTTTCTGGATGGTTTTGCACCCGCCAAAAATCCACTGTTATGGCAAAAAGATTTGCTTGGACATATTGCAGCGCTATCGAAACCAGGCACAACACTCGCCACCTTTACTGCTGCCGGTCAGGTACGTCGTGATCTCGCATCACTAGGGTTTCAAGTAGCAAAAATTCCGGGGTATGGCAGCAAACGCGAAATGATCATTGCGGAATGTATTGCACCGATACACGCCGACATCGACAAACCGGTAACACCGTGGTTGCTGCCCAAAACCACACCACCCATACCATCAGCAGTGACTGTCATCGGCGCGGGACTGGCAGGGTGCCACATCGCACGGGCGTTGGCTGAACGCGGCATCATTGTGCAACTCTATGAACAACACGACAAACCGGCACAGGAAGCGTCCGGCAATCCGCAAGGTGCGCTGTATACCAAACTGTCCGCCAACAGCGCGGCACTTTCCCGCTTCAGTTTGTCTGCGTATCAATATGCCATCCGGCATTATCAGCAGAACGGTTTAACACAGGCGATGCATCGCTGTGGCTTATTGCAATTACAGGATACTGACGACGAAGCGTTGCAAGATTTTTTTATCGGTAATCAGGGATTATTGCATTGGCTGGACGCAGAACAGGCAAGCACAAAATCAGGGATACGTCTGGAGCGCGGCGGCTGGTTTTTGCCGCAATCCGGCTGGATAGACCCATCATTACTCTGCAATACATTACTGGATCATCCGCTCATCAC
>DAOMGA010000379.1:0-2166 GCA_035430085.1 Pseudomonadales bacterium | reverse complement strand
CACCAAACTGCTCGCAGAAGACCCGCCCACATATACACCGTCTGATAATTTTCCGACAAACTCAATCACATATCGCGGTTGAGTTTTTACCGCAGGCAAGAAAAATGCGTAAGCAGCTGAATTACCGCTCCCCCAAACCTGACTCTGCCAAAAAGCCGATTCTGTCTTGTTGGTGGGGCGCACCAAGGCGTTTTGTACGCGTATACCATCCACTGCAAGAGAATTAGGAGCAACAACTGCAGCTATTTTGCCCTCTGCCTCCCGCAATGCAGATTCTGCCGCTTGCAGGGCCATTTCACGATCCATCATATTGCCCACCATCTTTTCTTGCAGCAGCGTATCGCGCATACCCGCCACGCCGATTAGAGTGAGCAGCAACAACATAATGAGCCCCACCATTAACGCTGCTCCGCGCTGATGCTGCAACGATGAGCGGCGACGCCATAAACAGCCTGGGATTCGATCTGCCGGAATGTACATAACCACCATCCTCTCTCTAATGCTGTACTGTTAATTAAAATTTAAACGGTTGCGAATACCCACTGCACCACCGGATATTTGCCGCAATCGCCTATCAGCTGCCACCGTCACCACGCCGTTGTAGGTATAGTTCTGCGGCACATCCAGCAAGTTTTCCTGGCTGCGCAACAGTAAGCTATAACGTACTGCCCTTACTCGCTGTTCAGCAGTATCATCAACAATTATGCCCTTAGCATTGTTGTACTTCTTCGTACTCGTGTTCTTTGTCGTTTGAACAGGATTCGTCCACGCATCACTCCAGGAATTCCACTGGGCAGAGGTAACCGCATTCGGCGTGACGTATGAGTCAATCTGACCATCATTGTTGGTATCCAGACCTAACTCCAACTGCAAATTTTCTACACCATCTAACAATTCTTGAGAGGTTGCGCCATCAGCCAACATACGGCGATACAACGATGGATTGCCTGATGCATTATTGGCAATGTAATAAATGGCTGTTTCCAATGCCGCAATTGAAAACGTAGCAGACAAACCAGTAGGAGCAGCATCAGCCGGATTTAAAATACTCATGTCTGGAGCGAGACAATCTTTTATCACTGCCCGATAATTCCCTGGACCTGAACCCGCCACGCCCACATCCGTACCGGTGTGTACAACAAGAATATCCGTGCCCGCCAAAGGCGGCGGGTTCAGGGGTGTTTGCAAGCCCATATCACCATTGCTTGCACCAGTCACATCGTTGGCTGCAAATACAACATTCTGAAACGCGGTTTCCGGGGTATTGGCACTAACCGAAGCCAAAACAGTCGCAAAATTAGGAACAAATTGATCCGATGCACAGCCATAGGCACCGGCATTGCGGATATCAAATGTCAGAAACTCTTGTGCCAAACGGCTGTTTTCCTGAATGCGCGATACTGCCTGCTGCATGGAATAGGTTTGCTTACCAGACAAAAACGCCTGAATTGCGCCCCAGGTTAAAAACAATCCCAAACCTATGGCAATCATCAACTCAACCAGAGACAAGCCGCGCTGGCTTGCTGGTAATGCTCTATGACGATATTCCTGCCTATCAAATGTCATGTTCTTACCTCAAATCTGGCTGGAAAGGCTGACAACTTCCCAAGTGCCCACAGCAGCGAATTTATCGCTCCAGCGAATACTCACAGTGCAAATTCTATTGACATCACAAGCGATAGAGCCTTGCCCATTGGGTAAATTACCGCTGACTGTCGTCAACCAGCTGGTTAAATCGCTCTGCGGTACAGAACCATTACCGGGCCCTGTACCAGTCCATGCGATATTGTATTGACCACCAGTAGTAGCCGCAGTATTCAAGCGCATCCTGTCCATCATGTTGTAAGCAGCCAACGTAGCCTGAGAGCGCTGATAAGAACCCTGGTTGAATTGCAGCGCTTTTAATTGCATACCCGCCAAGCCCATCAAACCAATCGACAGCACAAAGAAAGCAATCAACACTTCCAACATTGCCACACCGCGTTGCTGTTTCTTCATTTCACCAACCCTCACAGTGTCTTTTTCGTCATGATGGCGCGGCCGGCAAGGCCGATGACCACTTCCTGGTATGGTTTGCCGCTCACCCAGTTATCCGGTTTGATTTGCAATGTGCTGGCCTCCTCCGTCACACCTCTCGGAGAAAAGCGAATCCATGTTGTGCCAGCA
>DAOMGA010000378.1:0-2166 GCA_035430085.1 Pseudomonadales bacterium | reverse complement strand
CACCAGGCACATACGGCACCAAAGCATGAACCAAACGACTCCAGAATTTGCTCATTACCGCACCTCACCCAATACGGTATTCGGCAGAACGAGCATGCGCGGTGAGCTGCTCACCACGCGCCAATACTGATGCAATATTTCCCAGCACCGATGCACCGGATCGGGAAACATGAATCATGGAACTACGCTTTTGAAAATCATAGACGCCTAAAGGCGAAGAAAAACGCGCAGTACCAGATGTCGGCAATACATGATTAGGTCCCGCACAATAATCCCCTAGCGCCTCTGAAGTATGGCGGCCCATAAAAATTGCGCCCGCATGACGCACCTGCGCTGCAAACTGCTCCGGCTCATCCATTGATAATTCCAGGTGCTCAGGTGCAATCCGATTGCACAACGCTACAGCTTGCTGCATGTCTGCCACCTGAATAAACGCTGAACGGTTCTCCATCGCTTCTCGTACAATCGCAGCACGCTCCAGTGTTGGTAACAGTCGGTCGCAACTTGCTTGCACAGCATCAAGAAAATTGCCATCCACAGAAATCAATATTGCCTGTGCTTGCTCATCGTGCTCTGCTTGTGAAAACAGATCCATCGCAATCCAGTCTGGATTGGTTTTACCATCGCATACGACAAGAATTTCAGATGGTCCAGCAATCATATCCAGACCCACTTGACCGAATACTGCACGTTTGGCAGTTGCGACATAGATATTGCCGGGACCAACAATCTTGTCTACTTTTGGCACCGTTTGCGTGCCAAAAGCCAACGCAGCGATCGCTTGCGCGCCACCAATAGTAAATACACTACTAACGCCCGCTATAGCAGCAGCCGCTAAAACCATGTCATTCAATTCGCCATCTGGCGCAGGAACAACCATGACGATATTGGGTACACCCGCTACTCTTGCCGGCAAGGCATTCATCAACACTGAAGAGGGATAAGATGCTTTTCCCCCCGGCACATAAATGCCAACAGAATCAAGCGGCGTAACACGCTGCCCGAGTATCGTTCCATCTGCTTCTACAAACTGCCAGGACTCTGCGCGTTGTTTCTCATGAAATACCCGAATTCTTGCAGCCGCCTGCTCCAGGGCAACACGTTGTTCATCACTGATTTTATCCAGCGCCTCTAGCAGTTGTTCTTGTGTCACTTGCAAATCAGCGATGTTCTTTACCGCACGGCGATCAAATTGATTACTGAACTCCACTAGCGCTGCATCACCTTGATTGCGCACAGCAACAAGAATGTCATTAACTACTGATACCACCTGATGATCTGACACAGTTTCCCAAGCTAACAATTGGTCCAGCTGCTCAGAAAAATCCGGTTGCGCATACAGCAAGCGGCGAATATTCATTGAATATCTCCAGCCCGCTGCTGCACTGTTAACGCCATAGCATCAATGATAGGCTGCAATATTGCATGCCGTGTTTTCATTGCAGCTTTATTAACAATCAAGCGTGATGTCACCGGTGCAATTACATCGCGCGCCTCAAGACCATTTGCGCGCAATGTATTACCCGTATCAACAATATCGACAATTTCATCAGCCAGACCCATGATGGGCGCGAGTTCCATTGCGCCATACAGTTTTACAACGTCAACCTGTCTGCCTTGCTCTGCATAATAGCGCTTGGCAATATTGACGAATTTGGTTGCCACACGAATGCGCCCAGACTTTAGTGGCACATTTTTCACTCCCGCAGTCATTAATCGGCAACGGGCAATGCGCAAATCCAGCAATTCATAAAATCCCTCGCCACCGTGTTCAAGGATCACATCCTTACCGGAGACTCCAATATCCGCCGTACCAAACTGCACATACGTTGGAACATCAGATCCACGCAAGACAATGAGCTGTACATTATGATGTGATGTTGCAAATACCAACTTCCGACTGCTATCCAGATCTTCCAACGGTTCAATACCGATATCCGCTAACAATGGCAGCGTTTCTTGTAACAATCGCCCTTTGGTTAACGCCAATGTAATCATATCTGTCATGACGATTAATCCGGCACACGGCGAATATCAGCTCCAAGTTGCATCAACTTTTCTTCAATGCACTCATAGCCCCGATCTATATGATAAATACGATCAATCACTGTCTGGCCTTCTGCTACCAATCCGGCAATAACCAGACTGGCAGAAGCTCTTAAATCC
>DAOMGA010000377.1:0-2167 GCA_035430085.1 Pseudomonadales bacterium | reverse complement strand
AAATCTTAGAAGCTGCTTATAATAGAAAGATGAAATTATGTATATGTAGATGGCTATTGGTTTTTTTCATGCTATGGCTGCCATTGCAAGCCGTAGTAGCGGCTGTTTTATCAGTTTGTGTACAGGAAAAAAGTTTCAATAGTGATTATGGCAAATCAACGGCAATGATCGACAACCATCATCATGATGCTTGTCATAAGCAAACAGCAGATAATACAACCGATCATTTGTTAGCAAGTCTGCCGTGCGATGATACCTCTTCTTGTAACGCATACAGTAATATGCCGATCCTGTCTGGCTATACTGCTGTTATGCAAACTAACGACACTTCCGCTATTACTTCATTGAATCCAAGTTTTATTTCATTTGTACCCGAACAGCCGCAACATCCTCCATTAGCTAATTCCCTTTAGAAATCCGCCTGTAATTCGGGCAAAAAAACTAGTTCAGATTAATCCTGCGTTTAAGTGATTGCTACGCAAGATTTTGCAATGCGCAAGCTATTGCCATTATTGTCTATCACTAGACTGATAAGTTTTGGTGATACAACAGTTAGGAGGTTAGTATGTCCCTTTCATTTTCTTTTAAATTACTACTGTCGTTAATCCTTGCCTGTATGTCTGCTCTGTCACTTGCAGATCGGATCACGCAATCAAGTCCAATTAATTCAGCATCCGACGCTACTGATCACACACACAACAGCTCGGAACAAATATCCAATAAAGAATCACCTGTTTCTTCCAATCTCATTTCTGCAAGGGGTGTGGTGCTGCAAGTCGATCAAACCAACGCCACAATAAAAATAAATCACGATCCGATCGCTGCACTAAATTGGCCAAGAATGACTATGTCCTTTCGCCTGAAAGAACGTTCATTGATTAACAAAATTAAAGAAGGTGATATCGTTGAATTCTTACTTCAAAAAGAAGCTTCTGATTACGTCATCGTAAAATTGAGTAAGCAAAGTTCCATTAGGAGTTCGCAGTGATTCCCGGCAGAATTGTTGCGTTAGTGCTTGCTGTTACCGCACTTCCGGCAAATGTTCAGGGGAAGGAAGATAGTTTAAACAAGGCTGGCACAGCAATTTTTGCACAGTCTATTCCGCAGAAAACCTTAGCAGCATCCCACTCCCACAACGTGACGCTGCTCCCCAGTTTGATTGCAGAAGCACTGGAAAATAATCCGGAGATTCAGGCTGCGTATCAAGAGCGTGAAGCCGCACAACAAAGAGTATCGCCTGCGGAAGCTTTGGATGATCCCATGCTTGAGGCTGGTGTGATCAATGCACCGTTGGCATCTTCACCATTCAACCGCGAGGATATGACCATGAAAATGATCGGTCTATCTCAGCGTTTGCCTTTTCCGGGAAAGCGGAACCTGCGTAAAGAGGTTGCCGCCAAGGATGCCGAAGCCATTGAGCAGGGCTATCATGAAACGGTTAATCGCGTTGTGCACGATCTTAAAACAGCTTACTTTGATCTCGGGCTTACGCTGGAAATGATCAAATTGGTTGAAAAAAATAAACAAACACTCGAACGTTTTCTGCGCATTGCTGAGGAGCGCTACCAAGTTGGACAAGGCAGTCAGGCGGACGTGCTGAAAGCACAAACACAAGTATCGAGAATGCTGGACAGGTTATTAGTATTGGCGCGCGAACAGCCAGTGTTTGAAGCGGAACTGATTCGCACCCTGGGACGCAACACGAAAGGTGAGATTCCGATTCCGGTGCCACTACAAATTCAAGAAGTGCTGCTTAATCTGGAAACATTGCAGCAAGAAGCGATAGCGCAACGCCCGCAATTGCTTGCATTGCAAAGCCTGATTGCACGCAATGAGAAATCTGTTGATTTGGCACGCAGGGCTTACTACCCGGATTTTGATGTACGACTTTCTTATGGCCAGCGAGATAACATGCTCGACGGCACGCGGCGCGACGACATGGTTAGCATGACGGTAGCCGTCAATCTGCCAGTATGGCGCGGCAACAAAATTGAACCGCGCATCATGGAATCACAGGCAATGCGTGATCAAACAGTCAGTCTGTATCAGGCACAAAGTAATGAAGTTACGGCAAGACTGCGCCAGCAAATAGCGATAGCCGAACAGAGCTTTAAATCGGTCAAGCTCTATCAGACTGCCATTCTTCCACAAGCGAAATTGACGGTTG
>DAOMGA010000376.1:0-2179 GCA_035430085.1 Pseudomonadales bacterium | reverse complement strand
TGCTGTTATGCAAGGCGTTCTGATTTCAGCCGTTATTATCGAAGTGGTTTCATTGATGGCGGGAGAGTTCATGCCTCGATCGGTACCGGTTATCTACTGGTGTTTTGCTTACGTTTTAATCGGTGGTTCACGCATTATTATTCGCGCTTACTACCATAAAGGCGTGCAAATCCATAAGGAGAGGATTGCGATCTACGGTGCGGGAACTTCTGGCCTGCAAGTGTATAAAGCATTACTGCACGGAAAAGATTACAAGCCCATCTTGTTTTTGGACGACAATGCTGCGAAGCAGGGCATGATTCTCGATAGTTTGCCTGTATATGGCACGTTTGATATTCGCAGACTGTTGGACCGGCATGGCGTGACAAAAGTTTTGTTGGCAATGCCTTCAGTTTCTTTGCAAAGACGCAGGGAAATTTTGCAGGATATTGAAGCGCAAGGCGTGGCTGTTCAGATGGTACCCGGTATCGAGGAGCTGCTTGATAGTACGTTGCGGGGCAATGACGTCAATAAAGTTTACGACAATATTCTGGGTCGTGCGCCAGTCGTGCCAGATGAAATGCTGTTACATCAGAGCATACAAAATTGCGTGGTGATGGTGACTGGAGCTGCAGGTTCAATCGGCAGTGAACTATGCCGACAAATTTTATTGAGCCAGCCCAAGCAATTGTTACTGGTTGACGTGAATGAGTACGGACTTTATCGCATAGAACAAGAATTGCAGCAAATAGGTCTGATGGAGGAGCTGCGCCCCATTGAAATTATCGCGCTGCTCGGAAATGTGATTGATGAAAAACGAATGGGGCAGATTATCAGCGCATTCAGGGTTAACACTATTTATCACGCAGCTGCCTACAAGCACGTGCCGATTGTTGAACACAATATGATCGAAGGTGTAAGAAATAACGTTATTGGCACTTGGTCTCTGGTTAAAGCCGCTACAGAAAATGCAGTAGAAACATTTGTGTTGGTGTCTACAGATAAGGCAGTGCGACCAGTCAGTATTATGGGAGCCAGCAAACGTTGTGCAGAACTGGTTTGTCAGGCATATGCCCGCTCAGATGTATCAACGCGTTTATGCATGGTGCGTTTTGGCAATGTATTAGGGTCATCCGGCTCTGTAGTGCCGCTATTTTTTGACCAGATTAATGCGGGCGGTCCAGTGACTGTAACGCATCAGGATGTCACTCGCTATTTCATGACAATTCCTGAAGCGGCACAACTTGTTTTGCAAGCAGGCAGCATGGGGCGTGGTGGTGAAGTTTTTGTGCTGGATATGGGTAAGCCGGTCAAAATTATCGAGCTGGCTGAAAGGATGATCAGTTTGCTCGGGCATACTTTACGGAATGAAGCGAATCCGGAAGGTGATATTGAAATTCGTATCACAGGGTTGCGACCGGGAGAAAAACTTTTTGAAGAATTAGTACTGGGCGACAATATTGCTGGAACAGGTCACGCTATGATCATGAGGGCAGATGAGTCTTATATTGAGCTGGTTAACCTTGTCGTCTGTCTTGAAAAAATTACATTGGCTTGTGAAGAGGGTGATTGTCGAAGTATCAAGCACTTGCTGACAGAGATTGTTGGTGAATTTTCAGAAGGTGCCATTAACGATATTGTATGGAGTGTCAGTCATGATGATGGTGAAACGCCATTAGTAGTGGCAAACCGAGACAATGTTATGCCTTTGTTGCGCCGTCCACCCAAACAATAATTCTTTATTTTCCCTTTCATCGGCTAGCTGGAATTGAAGCCAGTATTTTTTCCCATTCAGTAATAGCAGGATCCTGCGGGTCAAGTCTTTTCCATTGCGTTAAAGCCAATTTTGCGCGAGGTAGATTTTTTTGCTGTAAAGCGAAATCAATTCTGGTGAGTTGTACATCACGATTATAGGTTGGAAGTGCTGCTGCTTTATCCAGTTCCTTAAGTGCCTCACTAATACTTCCTGTTTGCGCTAGTGCAATCGCATAAACATAACAGATGTGTGGGTTGCTGCTGGATTGGGCGGCTTTACGGAGGAGGGGAATAGCTTGTTCTATTTCTTTTTCACGAACCAGCCATAGTGCATAGGACATATTGAGTTCGGCATTATCAGGCGCTAGGTTTAGCGCGGTAGTAATGACTTTTTTCCCATCTTGTTCACGACCGGTCATTCTGTAAAGATCGGCTAGATTGATCG
>DAOMGA010000375.1:0-2182 GCA_035430085.1 Pseudomonadales bacterium | reverse complement strand
ATGAATAGGCTTGCGTGTAGCAATTACTTGCATTGTGGAAAGCAAAGCCACAATGGCAGAGATATAAAACGCCATTACCACGATCTCTTCCTCATATTCATCTTGCCACTCACGGCATCAGACCTCGCACATCAATCGGTTTGGCTTCATTGTCCGCAAAACCTTTTGGCTTGCCTGCAATCGACATGCCTGACACGCGATAAAAATTGTACTCGGGATATTTTCCTACACCCGCAATCAACAGATGTTCTTTTTCATAGACAAGATTCTGGCGATTGTATTCCGCCATCTCGAAATCCGGCGTCAACTGTATGGCATTGGTGGGACAGGCTTCCTCACACATACCGCAAAAAATACAGCGCGAGAAATTGATACGGAAAAAATCGGCATACCAACGCCCGTCTTCCCTTTCTGCTTTTTGCAGCGAGATACAACCAACCGGGCAAGCCACTGCGCACAAATTACAGGCCACACAGCGCTCCTCTCCATCCGGATCGCGCGTCAGAACAATACGTCCGCGATAACGCGGCGGCAGATACACTTTTTCTTCCGGATATTGCAGTGTGTCACGCTTGCGCCAGGCATGCGAAAAAATCATCCACATGCTGCGGAACTGGCTGCCAATTCCCCATAAAATCTGTTTAGCAGAAGCCATCTCAGACACCTCCTGCAGATGCACTTTGCAACAACACAACAGCCGCGGTTGCCAACAAGTTCAATAGCGTTAACGGTAAACAGAATTTCCAGCCTGCTGCCATTACCTGGTCATAACGCGGTCGCGGCAATGCAGCTCTGGCCAATATAAACAACATGATGAAAAAAGCAGTCTTGATTGCAAACCAGAAAACACCGGGAATAAATGACAGGAACTGCGGCCACAGATCAAAGCCCAACAACGCCGGTTCTTGCCAACCACCAAAAAACAAGGTGACTAGCAAAGCAGAGACCAATACCACACCAACATATTCACTGACAAAAAACATTACCCATTTCATACCGGAGTATTCGGTGTGATACCCCGCTGCCAACTCGGATTCTGCTTCGGGTAAATCAAATGGACTACGGTGCGCCACAGCAAATCCCGCTAACAAGAATGTAACAAACCCGAGAAATTGCGGCACAACAAACCAGCCATCTTTTTGCGCCTCTACAATATCACGCATATTGAAAGAGCCGGTGACCACCACCACGCCCATGACAGAAAGCCCCATAAATACTTCATAACTGACAGTTTGTGCGGCGGAGCGCATACCACCCAACAAAGAATATTTATTGTTGGATGACCAGCCGGCGAATAACACCGCATACACCGACAAACCAGCCATCGCAATAAAAAACAGGATGCCGATATTCAGATCTGCCACACCCCAGGTTTCTGTAATGGGCACAATGGCTGACGACACCAGCAAGGCAGTCATCGCAATAAAAGGTGCCAGCCAGAATGTTAATTTATCGGCAAAAGGTGGTGTCCAGTCTTCTTTGAATAACAATTTCACAACATCCGCCGGAAACTGCAACAAACCAAAAGGACCAACGCGATTGGGGCCGTAACGGTCTTGCCACAACGCCAACACACGGCGTTCAACAAAACTGAGAAATCCAGCGCCCACCAATGTGCACACCAGAATCACAACCGCTTTTACCACTGTGATCAGAATATTGAAAATCTCTGTCAATGTGAGACCAAATAAAAATTCGTTCACGCTGCACCCCCTGCCGAGAGTTTTGCGTATACGTGTCCGAGTATCGCTGGCATGCCAGGAATACCGGCAGGCAAACCGACAAGCCCCGGCGTTAACGATGCGCTGATTTGCAATCGCAGCGAATAAGTCCTGTTAGCCAATGTCACTTTGACCAGACTGTTTTCAGCCATTTTCAACCGCGCGGCATCCACGCGCGACAAGGAAACATAAGCACCCACCACCATGGTCTTCACGGCTGGTGCTAGTACCGACAATTCGTCACTGCCAAACAAGTGATACAGCGGGGCAACACGCCATTCATCATCACGGATAACAAATCCATCGGGAATAGCATTGAAATACTGCACAGCAGCATCCGCCTTAGGTTCAATCAAGCGCACGCCGGAATCACCAGAACGCAAATGACCGCCCACTTCATCCTGAAATTTTGTCCACGCCTGCGGTGAGTTCCAACCAGGCGCCCATGCGAATGGCACGAA
>DAOMGA010000374.1:0-2225 GCA_035430085.1 Pseudomonadales bacterium | reverse complement strand
GAATCCAGTGGGTCCCCATGAGGTTTGACCAATCGCCACAGCACCCTGTTGAGCTAACCAGTGCATAGCTTCAGCAACTTCAGGGCTAGTAAAAATACCACCCTGAGCGGAAGCAAAATGTTCACCGACCGAGCGCTGTAACTGGGTAATCACCTCACCAAACTTAACAAGATCATTTTCAGCCACTGCGGGCAGGCCCTGCATCAGCAACAAATAACATAATCGCGCGGCTTCCTGCTGTGGAAAAGGCGGCAATTCTTTAAATGCCTGTATTTCCTGCTGACCATGCAAACCCTGCCCGCGCTGATCGAGAACCAAAATAAAACGCCAGGTACTGGGTATGTCCAATTGTACGAGAACCGGTGGGGTAATGGTTTTTTCACCGCGCCCGCCATCGACCACCAAACCACCCTGCTCAAATACGCCAATACCGATACCTGAACGCAAGCCTCTGTCCATTGCCGAAGCAATGTCACGCACAGTCAACCCCAAGCTGTAAAACGCATTGAGTGCAGAGCCTATTGCCAGCGACATTTGCGTGCCTGAACCTAAGCCAACATGCTCAGGAATAGCGGCTTCAATGGTTATGGCGAGCTTATCGGAAACATTTAACGCCCTGCATAGCATAGTCAAACATTTGTCGGCACGCTGTGCGGAGGGGCCAATAATGGTGCGCTGTTCGGCACTGGTTATCGATAAGCGCGTGGCGTGTTCGTTGAGTGCGACACCGATGCTACCAAAATGACGGTCTAATGATCCGCTT
Source organism: Pseudomonadales bacterium (assembly GCA_035430085.1). Taxonomy (GTDB): domain Bacteria; phylum Pseudomonadota; class Gammaproteobacteria; order Pseudomonadales; family UBA7239; genus UBA7239. The sequence continues at coordinate 1,462 of DAOMGA010000374.1, read as the reverse complement.
AAATCAATAAACCCCATATGCAATCTGGCTGGGGCAATGACCGAGACTTTAGAATATTGAACTATCACTGATGGCGTATTGTGTTGCGGAAAAATACGCAAATTATACAGGATTAACTGATTGATAGGTGAACTTAGCGAATGGATTTTCCAGTGCGCCAGTCCTAAAAGTCAGATTATAGATGATCTTATAGCCGCCGCAGGATTTGGCTCTCAAGGTTAATGAGTGCATGTGCCAAATCAGTCATCATGACATCACAAAGATCAACAGTTAGCGGATCGATAGGCTCTGTAGATGGAACAAATACTGAAAAAGCCCCTGCCCTGGATGCTGCCACAATACCCGCATGAGAATCTTCCAGCACCAGGCACTGACTGATAGGCACTTTTAACAACTCGGCAGCTTTTAAAAAAATATCCGGCGCAGGCTTACCGTGTTGAACATCATCACGGGTGATGATAACTGGAAAAACATCTTTTATGCCGGCAAGTTCAAGACATTCATAAGCATTAATGGCTCGACTGTTGGTTGCCAGGCAAAAAGGCATTTGTTGCTGCACGATAAATTCCAGCAACTGGGTAAAACCGTGCTTAGTATTAATGCCGTGAGTATTAACATGTTCACGCCAAAAAATACCGCTTAAGTGATTAAATGCTTGCGGATTAAAATCAGCACCACACCAGTCCATCAGCTTTAGCTCTACATCTTTATAATGCAGCCCTGACAGTGACCGGCAAAATGTCTCAGAAAGCGTATAGCCCATCGCCTTTGCGGCCTGCTGCCAGGCAACAAAATAAGTGGTTTCAGTATCCAGAACCAGACCATCCATATCAAAAATGACGGCGGAAATATCGCTTAACTTAGGCACTGATGACCTTGATATATTCGCCGAGTGCTTCACGACTGGAGCCAACCACGATACGCTTAACGCCTTGCTGCGTTTGTTCCACTATCCCTGAAACTTCCACGGTTTCGCCTTTAATAGCCTGCCCCGTATAGGTTGCGGTAAAACAGACAACTGAATCGAACTGGTCATGATCTATTTTAAATTCAGCCGGATAATCGAATGCATGAGTATCATCGATAACCGTGCACTGTAACGTAATCACCCCGCATTTTTGATAACTAGTCGCTTCGGAACGCTTCAATTCATCGATGAAGTTCAAATCAAACTTTCGTCCATTTATCACCGCTTTGTTGGTTTTGCGCCGTTCATGCCAGACATAGTCGACAAAACTTAAATCACAGGATCGACGTTGGTAGGATTGCAGCCAGTCATTGGCATTCAACTCTTGCAACTTCTCTTGCTCTATCAGTTTACGCGTAATGGCTCTGCACTGATGAAAAACGTCCCTTCCGTAACAGACCAGATCAATATCCGAACTTTGCTTTTGCACCCCGACCAATAGGGAACCGGTAATGCCAATTTTTGTTAAATTCAGGCCATGTTGCTGCAATAAAT
>DAOMGA010000373.1:0-2258 GCA_035430085.1 Pseudomonadales bacterium | reverse complement strand
CGCGCTACTGGGCCACCATGGAGCGCCACAAGTTGTATATCAGCGAGCATGGCGATGATATGCCGGAAGTCCGCGACTGGCGTTGGCGTTGCCCCTCCCTATGAGCCGCCGGTGACCTTACGGGTGCGCCCCTGTGTGATTTGGCCGGATTATATGACGTGGTCGGCTGTCTTGTTGGCGACTCCTGTGTAAAATGACCGCTGATTTGAGGGTAGTAAGGATCCAACTCGCATGCGTGAATGGCTGATTGCCTTGGGGATACTGGTCGTTGTTGCCATCGTGCTGGATGGACTTCGACGCTTGCGCAATGTGCGCCGTGATTCGATTCAACTGTCGATCAATATGGGGCGAAGTGTTGATCGAACGGATTTTGATGATTTCGATGATGATGAGTTACCTTCCGGTAGTGCCCGTGTTGTTACTGCGCGCTCCGCGTCTCAGCGCAATGCTGGTGCCGATGAGCCTGAATTGGTAGAAGATGACGGAAGCATTGCCTTTTCAGATACGGTTCGCCGCCGGGAAATAGATTTTGATCAGGTAGCCCCGATGTTGATGGATGTCAGGGAAGATCATCAGCGTATCGAACCGGGTTTTTCAAACGACATTGATGAAGATATTGAAGCATCTGAAAGCGAATTACCTGATGAGGCACCGCTGGCGCGTGGTGTCAAAAATGCTGCCCCCGTATTTGATAGTGCCACCGCGCCCTTAGGTTTTGGTGAATCCGAGGTGTTGGGTAAGCCGCGTGTATATGAGCGTCCGGCAGACCAGCCGCCGCCGCGTCGTGAAGCACCCGGGATCAAACCCAGCAAGCCAGTCATCAAGGCAAAGGAAGAACGCATACAGCAGCAAGTTGAGCAAAAGCCACAACAGCTGGCGCTGGAAGAAGTCATTATTATCAGCGTGATGTCGCGAGACCGTTCCGGTTTTCCCGGCGCTGCATTGCTGGAGACGTTGTTATCAGCGGGTTTGCGTTACGGGCACCGGAATATTTTTCATTACTACACCGGTGATGAGCGCGAAGAGGAATCGCTTTATAGCGCAGTAAATATCGTCAAGCCCGGTACTTTTGATCTCAATAATATGGAAAGTTTTCACACGCCGGGCATCAGCCTGTTTCTCACTCTGCCTTTGCCGGGCAGTGCAATGGAAGCTTTCGATTCCATGTTGGCCACTGCACGTTTAGTGGCTGAAAAACTGAACGGTGAGCTGCGCGATGAAAACCGCAGTGTGATGACGGGTCAGACGATTGAACACAGTCGCCAACGCATCCGTGATTTTGATATGCAATGCCGTCTGCGCGCCCGTTGACAGGTTTTATGCATTCAGATGCTGTTTCAGAGCAGTACTTGTTACTAAAAAAACAACTGCACCAACACAATCACCGCTATTACATTCTTGATAATCCTGAAGTTCCCGATGCGGAATACGACCGTTTGATGCAGCAGTTGCTGCAAATCGAACAACAACACCCTGAATGGATTACTGCAGACTCGCCGAGTCAACGTGTTGGCAGTGCACCGCTTGCACAATTTTCCAGCGTGCAACATGAAGTGCCGATGTTGTCACTGGACAATGCCTTCAATGATGATGAGCTGCTTGCTTTTGATCAGCGCATTCGTGATCGTCTGAAAAATGCTGCTGATATTGAATATTGTTGCGAACCAAAACTCGATGGTCTGGCGGTAAGTCTTTTATACCGCGATGGTGTATTTGTGCGCGGTGCTACGCGAGGTGACGGTAGCAGCGGAGAAGATATTACTGCCAATCTGCGCACCATCGGTGCTATTCCTTTGCAGTTATCCGGTAATGATTTTCCTTTGGTGCTGGAAGTTCGTGGCGAAGTTTTTATGCCGACAGCCGGTTTTGAAGCCATGAACCGCAACGCACAGGCCGCAGGTGAAAAAATATTTGTGAATCCGCGCAATGCGGCGGCTGGCAGTTTGCGACAACTGGATTCGCGTATTACAGCGCAGCGTCCACTCAGTTTTTATGCTTACGGTGTTGGTCTGGTTGATGGTGGTGAGCTGCCATTGAAACATGCCGATATGCTGTATCGCCTGCGTGATTGGGGTTTGCCTGTCAATCCTGAAACGAGCGTTGTATGTAACGTAAACGGTTGTGTCGAGTATTACGAAAAGTTGGCGCAGAAACGTCAGGCGCTGGCTTACGATATTGATGGCATTGTCTACAAAGTTAACACCATCGCTTTGCAGCAGGAGTTGGGTTTTGTTGCGCGTGCACCGCGTTGGGCTATC
>DAOMGA010000372.1:0-2282 GCA_035430085.1 Pseudomonadales bacterium | reverse complement strand
TCCTGCTCAACAATACCTTCATGAGCATCCATTACCAGAATTACCACGTTCGCATCTTCAATAGCCTGCAAGGTTTTCACGATAGAGAACTTTTCAATCGCTTCAGTAATATTTTTACGTTTACGAATACCTGCTGTATCAATCAGCGTAAACTTTTCACCATTTCGTTCGTAATCGATATAAATACTGTCCCTTGTTGTGCCAGGCAAATCAAAAACCACTACACGATCTTCGCCAAGCATACGATTGACCAATGTGGACTTACCTACATTGGGGCGACCTACAATCGCTATCTTTATTGCGCGGGGTTGTGCTTGCTCAGGTGCGTCATTGTCAGAATCATCTAAACCCGAGACCCCATACTCATCGCCAACAACGGAATCGGGATCAACAGCTTCAGCTTCATCTATACCAAAGAGAGTTGATGCAACATGCTCCAATAATTGATTTACGCCGCGCCCGTGTGTAGCAGCAATAGGGTGTACTTCCGTAAATCCCAGTGCAAAAAAATCGCTGATCGCAATATCCGGATCCAGACCGTCAGATTTGTTGGCAACAAGAAAAGTATGTTTGTGATTTTCGCGCAAATGACGAGCAATAAGTTCATCACCAGCTGTTAAACCAGCCCGACAATCCACAAGAAAAAGCACAATGTCCGCTTCTTCAATGGCAGTAAGAGACTGATTGGCCATGGCGTTATCAATACCATGCTCCTCCTCACCAAGCCCGCCAGTATCGACAACAATAAACCGATGCCCTTCAAACGAGGCTTCGCCATATTGCCTATCACGGGTGAGACCCGAATAATTTGCAACAATGGCATTTCGCGTACGAGTAATGCGATTAAAAAGCGTTGATTTTCCTACATTCGGGCGCCCGACCAGCGCTATTACCGGCAGCACAAAACACCCCATTCAATGTCACAGCGCGAACCAGAAAGCATCAACGACTAACCGCCAACGCAAATAATTTGCCGCTACCAGTCAATGCATAGAGGGCGCCATCATCACTCAGCAAATTGGCACGAACACCATCCCCGCCCACACTATATCTCCCTACATAAGAACCGTCGCTCTGCTTCAAAAGATGAACATAACCTTCCTTGTCTGCAATAGCCACATAATCACCTAATACCGCTGCACCCGATAGTCGTCGACCGCTAAAGCCATCTGTTTTCCACGCCTCTCTGCCACTTCCCAGCATGAGGGCACGGACCGAGTCACCCTCTACAATAAACAAACTGTCGTCACTCACCGCCATATTCTGTACCACTGAAGCTTTTTCTTGCCACTGGGGCTGTCCCGTGTCACGAGCGACACTAATAACAGAACCTTGGTAGCATCCGACAATGACAGCAGAATCCGTCAATACAGGATCCGATTGCACATCAATCACGCGCTCAAATTCGGATCTCCCATCAGGCACCATAAAACGTCTTTCCCAACGCAACAAACCGGTTTTAGCGTCAAGAATTGCCAACTTGCCATTATCAAAAGCAACATAAACAGCGCCATCTTTAATAACAGGCGCGCTATTCCCACGCACACTTAAAACAGCCTGAGAAGCGCTGTACGACCAGAGTTGCCTTCCTGTACTCGCTTCAAATGCTTGGACACGACTATCAACAGCCTGAATAACAACAACATTCGAATCAATCGCTGCGGGCGCCAATACTTCGCTGCTGGCTTGGGCGCGCCAACGTACAGCACCAGTCGCAGCATCAATAGCATGGACTCCACCATCAACCGATGAAACAACTACCAGATCACCGCCAGCACCAACAGCACTTATGAGTTCTACATCAACATCCGTTTCCCAGCGTATATCGCCATCAGCTCTGCCAATGGCCATTACATCACCACTAGCACTAGCGGCATAAATACTTCCGCCAGAAATGGCGGGAGTCAGCTGTAATCCAAGCGCCCGATCACCTTGTGAGCCTACGCTTCGCGACCACACTTTATCCAATTCAACTGCTTGCGCTGGCAGGTCAATAAGCGGAGCAATAACCTCTTTTTTATCATCGTTATCTATCAAGCTACACGCAGCCATCAACAAGACTATCAGTGACAGCGTGAACGCTTTGCTGATACGTTGCGCCACCATATTCATAATTTCCCACCTGAAATTACTGTTTTATCCACAGCAGGTTTTCCTAAATTTGATAGTTTCATTTCAAGACTCGCGCGTTTCTCTTGACTGCCGCCCGACTTATCCAGCGCCTCTAGTGCTGCGCTGTAACTATCAGAAGCTTCGGCAGACTTTCCTTGCGCCAGTAAAAT
>DAOMGA010000371.1:0-2303 GCA_035430085.1 Pseudomonadales bacterium | reverse complement strand
GCTTTCAATGTGACTTCTCGTGTGCAGTTGTTTAATCGACCCAATGCCTCCTCTCCAAAATTAACAAAGAGTTTTCCGGCACGAGGGTCAAAAATTTCATCAATGCGTTCAGTGAAGCCATGGCTGTTCAGTATTTGCTCTTCCATCCACTCCAATGCGCCATCGAGTGTGTCGAATATCAGCACGCCATTCGCTGTGTTCACAATACCGAGTTGGCGTAGATAAAGTTCAAAGTTGCGCTGTTCGTTCAATCCTGATGGCATGCCGCTGAACAGTAAACGCCCATTATGTTCTACCAGTTGCGTGTTCATCCGTTTGAATAATTGTGCAGCGGTGTAATCCATGGATTGTACGCGCCGTAAATCCAGCAGGATAAATCGACGGTTACGTAAATCATTTTCCAGTTGTGTAAACAGTTGATCGGTAGTGCCAAAGAACAGATGACCCTGTAGCTCGCAATAAACGGCTTCTTCACCGAATAGATCCAGTGCTGCGCGTTCATCATCCTGTCTGCGTGTTTTTGATGCTGTCTGTACCAGCGTGAGTTTTTTTCGAATAATGGTGCTGCTGATCTGGTCACGAATAAACAACATGATGGTCAACGCAATCCCGGCACCGGCGGCAGCAATCAAATCCACAGTCACTGCCGTGAGAATGACTGCGGCAATCACCGCAAAATCCGTACGACTTTCCTTGAACTTCAACAGCATGAACATGTGTTTGTCGAACATACGCCACGCCACCACCAACAAAATACCGGCGAGTGTGCTGATAGGCACCCACGCGATCAGCGGGCTCAAAAACAATACGGCCAACACCACAAAAATGCCTTCTACCATGCCGGAGCGGTAGGTGTTACCGCCACTGCTGATGTTGACCAGCGTAGGCCCCATGGTGCCGGCACCGGGCATACCGCCGCTGAAAAATGAAACCAGATTGCCGATGCCCTGGCCGATCAGTTCGCGATTGGAGTTATGCCGGTTGCGAGTGAGGGCATCCAGCCCCACACAGGTTTTCAGGGTGTCGATGGACAGCAATACAGACAGTGTCATGGCATAGACAAAAATATGCGTTATATCCTTGAACCTGATATCCATTAGCGAACGGGCGCGGCCAGAAACGCTATCCACAAAGGAACCGCTGGCCTGCATTTTTCCGATCACCAGCGTATTGCCATCCAGTTGTAGCAAGGCGGGGTTGAACTGTGCCAGCAGGAAGTATGCTGCCACGCCACCGGCTAATCCGATAATGGCGGCAGGCACTCGCTGGGTGAAACGCGGTGCCAACGCCATCAACACGATGGTCACCGTCCCGACCAGCAGACTTTCCATGCGCCAGTGAGCAGGGTCAAACAAGCCCTGCCAGAGGTGTGAGCCTGAAGGTAACCCCAGCACTTTGGGCAGCTGGGCAATGGCAATAATCAGGGCGACACCCGAAAGATAGCCGGTGACCACCGGGTAGGGGATAAATTTGATCAGACTGCCGCCACGCAGCAGGCCGTAGGTGATCTGCAGTAGAGCGGCTATCAGTGCAGCCAGCGCCACCAGCCGCAAAATAGCATCTGCTGCCAGCCCGGTAACACCGTCATGGTCGGTAGAGAGTTCGATCATCATCGTGGTCAGTACCGCAGCCGCCGGTGCACACGGTGCTGCTATCAAACCCGCTGTGCGACCAATCCACGGCGTGGCCAGACCCATTGCCGCCGCACCTAGCAACCCGGCCATGGCGCCCATGCTGGCGTATTCCGGGCCGAGCGTGGAATAGGCGAGTACGCCAAAGGCTATCGATGATGGCAGCGCTACCAACATAGCTGTTATGCCACCGAGAATATCTCCAACCCAGTTTTTGCTAGTGGCCATGTGTTTTCCTTTTTACTCAGCCGGTCTGCTATTTAAGTAGGTCTATCCCGCCACAGCGTTTTGAACTGGCCTTCGCCACCTGAACCATCATCCCTGCCATTGGTGTAATAGTAGAACGCCAGAGAGTTGCGGGTGCGGTCAGGCGGGCAGGCGAGTGGATCGGCGTGACCGTGGTAGGAATGATCGGTGGTGTTGAAGATCACGCAGCGGTTGAGAATGGGTGAGACACGTTGTTCGCAGCGCGTCATGTTTTCATCCCACAGTTCCAGAATGCCGCCCCATTCGTCTTGCCAGCCTTCGTTCAGGTATACCAGTACATTGATGCGGCGATCCAGTTTGCGGCGTTCGTCGCGATTGAAATCGGCATGCACATCCAGTTTGCCGCCCGGCAATATCTGGTGGAATGCGCCACCAAAAAAATGTGGATCAGGAATCAGGCCTTTG
>DAOMGA010000370.1:0-2307 GCA_035430085.1 Pseudomonadales bacterium | reverse complement strand
AACTGCCTGCTGCGGTTTCCATTTTACGTTGCATAGGGTCTTTACCAAACAGGCGCATGACAACTCCCATCGGTAAAAACAGCCCGTAAAAAACAATAAACAGAATGATACGTGTGTTGATGAAGCCCAGCCCTTCAGCCAGCTTCATCCACGGTTTGTAGAAATAAATCATGCTGGCAGGATGCGCTAGTGCCCATGCGATCAATACACCACCGAGAGGCAGTGTTACTTGCTGCCAATGCCAGATATTCCTGTCCCACCACCACGGCAAAAAGCCGCCGATAAACAATATGATGATAGCGCCTGTAATCAGTCCGAACTTGCGCAGTTCAGCTGGCGTCATGTCTTTGGTTTCATGCGTCATCAGTCAAGCTCGAATTCGTTTTGCCAGTTGTCATTGCGCTCCCACACCGGTTGATCCGGTTTAGCGAGCAAGTAATTTTCCAGTACCAGATAATCCATTTCACAGCGCATGAAGCAGCGGTAGGCATCTTCCGGTGAGTTGACTATCGGTTCGCCGCGCACATTGAATGACGTGTTGATGGAGACCGGGCAACCGGTCAGCTTGTCGAATTCATCCAGCAAATGATAAAAACGCGGATTGGTTTCCGGATGTACAGTTTGTATGCGTGCAGAATAATCCACATGCGTTACTGCAGGAATCTGTGAGCGCGGCACATTCAGTTTCTCAATGCCAAACAAGCGCTCCTGCTCTTCAGTCATCGGGATACGTTTGTCTTCCGCTACCGGCGCTACCATCAGCATGTAAGGGCTCACCGCTTTATGCTGGAACCATTCGCTGACTTTGTCTGCTTTGACTGCAGGTGCAAATGGACGAAACGATTCGCGATATTTTATTTTAAGATTCATGATCGATTGCATTTTCGAGCTGCGCGGATCACCAATAATAGAGCGGCCACCCAGTGCGCGCGGGCCGAACTCCATGCGCCCTGCAAACCAGCCCACCACATTTTCATCCGCCATGATTTGTGCGAGTTTTGGCATCAGTTCTGCGTCATCCAGACGCTGGTATTTTGCACCGACGCTGTCGAGATGCGCTTTGATTTCTGCATCAGAAAAACGCGGGCCGAGATAACCTCCTTGCATGGCATCGCCCGGTAAGGCGGTGCGCGGTTTGCCAAGATACTGGTACCAGATAGCCAGTGCGGCACCGAGTGCGCCGCCTGCATCACCTGCTGCAGGTTGCACCCAGATTTCCGAGAACGGGCCTTCGCGCAACAAACGTCCGTTAGACACGCAGTTGAGTGCTACGCCACCGGCGAGGCAGAGTTTATCCACACCCAATTCTTTCTGTACCGTGCGTGCCAGTTTTAAAACAATTTCTTCCGTCACAACTTGAATGGAACGCGCAATGTCCATTTCTTTTTGCGACACTTCTGATTCGCGTGCACGCGGTTCGCCATTAAACAGACGATGAAATTTATCATTCGTCATCGTCAGGCCGGTTGCGTAATTAAAGTAACTCATGTCCAGACGGAAACTGCCATCTTCTTTGACATCAATCAGGTTGTCGAGAATCAGGTCAACGTATTTGGGCGAGCCGTAAGGCGCCAGCCCCATCAATTTATATTCGCCGGAATTAACTTTAAAACCGGTGTAATACGTGAACGCGGAATACAGCAGACCGAGTGAATGCGGGAAGTTGATATCCCACTGCGGCGTGAGAGTGTTGCCGTCTCCCAGCCACACAGAACTCGTAGCCCATTCGCCTACGCCGTCGAGACACATCACAGCAGCTTTTTCAAAAGGGCTGGGGAAAAAAGCTGAAGCAGCGTGCGACTGGTGGTGTTCAGTAAACATCAGCGGCGGCACGGCGTTTTCTTCTATTTCCCCTAATGCTGCCAGTTCGCGCCGCAGGGTTTTTTTCAGGTACAGCTTTTCTTTCAGCCAGACCGGAATGGCTTTAACAAACGAAAGAAAGCCAGCCGGCGCATAGGCGAGGTAGGTTTCAATCAAACGCTCGAACTTGATCAGCGGCTTGTCATAGAACACCACGTGCGTGACATCCGAGAGCTGTAACCCGGCTTCACGCAGGCAGTAGCGAATGGCTTCGGCGGGGAAGTTGGCATCGTGCTTCTTGCGTGTGAAGCGTTCTTCCTGGGCGGCGGCGATGATCTTGCCGTCCACCACCAGCGCAGCTGCACTGTCGTGGTAATAGGCGGATATGCCAAGAATGGCGATAGGGGATTGGCTCGAGCTGGACACTGCGGCTACCGGGTTATTGTAAAAGTGGGATTCTAGCCCAAGTCAGGGGGTGGTAGTACCGATTGGGGCGGTCTGCTGTAT